>JBBSIY010000218.1:0-6528 GCA_038257785.1 Lysobacterales bacterium | reverse complement strand
GTCGGCAACGTGTCGGAATGGGTAGACGATTGTTGGCACGACAGCTACCAGCGCGCGCCAAAGAACGGTGCCGCGTGGGTCAACCCAGGCTGTGACCGCCGTGTAATCCGCGGCGCGTCTTGGGGCAGCGCACCGGATCAAGTGCGCTCAGCGTTTCGCCTCAATGCGGATCCAGACTCAACCAACGCAAGACTAGGTTTCAGAGTCGCACGAGATCTGGATTGATTTTACATAATATTGATTATGCGAACTACAGGTGGGCGCAGGCCTGGAGCTTGCTCGTACAGTGATTGATCCACAGCTCGGTGGCCCAGAGCCTGGCAGAGCTGGCGTTGGCACCGCGCGTTGACGGACCGCTACGCGGGTTGGGCGCGGGACCCAATCGCCAGCGGCGATGGCGCGCGTCTGGCGCACGACGATATCTCAGGCACCGAATGGCCACTCTTCGGCACCGTGTTCTACCTGCGCGCGACCGAGAACCCTTACCTAGACATCGACTTCGGTTTGGTGCTCGCTGGCGACGGCACCTCGGCCAGCGCCTTCAGAATTGGCGCTGAGCGGAGTCTCGGCGCCCATCGCGCCGCGAGTATGCTGGCGCCGTAGGTCATCGCAGCCAGCATGCCCTTGCTCAATGGCGGCCTGCTGATGCCACGCCTGCTCTCCAACGCCACCGAAGCGCCGCTGCTCGGTGAGGCAGCAATGCTCTACACCCTCACGCAGCCTCCGGCGCCCGCATTCGAGTCAACCGCGTCGCCGCTTCGATTGAACGATGTCCCCGGCGTGGTGTGGTTGGTGATGAGCATGCAGATTCTGCTCGATTGCGCGATCTTGTCGCGCAGTTGGCGGCGCGCGCGCCAGTTGCGTCCATGAGCCCGCGCCTCTTGCGTATCCCAGCAGCTCGTGCACGAACTGACAGATTCGGATGCGGATGAGCCGAATAAGGGATATATTCGGCTCAGACTAAGAGCCAAATATACCTCCCATTCAGCTCACACGCAGCGCAAATGACAACACTCCACTGGATCTGGCAGCAGCCCGCGTGGCCCCGTTTCGCATGGGACGCGGCGGCGCTGGCCTGCCTGCTGCGCGACTGCCAGCAGGTCCAAGGCCAGTTGCTCGGGATGGCCGGCGCAGCGGCCGGCGACGTGCAGGCCGAAGACGCGCTCGACACTCTGCTCTCCAACATCGTCAACTCCTCGGCGATCGAGGACGAGCGCCTGGACGTGGGTTCGGTCCGCTCGTCGCTGGCACGCCGACTGGGCCTCGCCGACAAACTGCCGCGCCGCGCCAGCGCCCACGCGGAGAGCCTCGCCGAACTGATGCTCGACGCGACCCGGCATGCCGATGCCCCGCTCGACCTGCCGCGGCTGTTGCGGTGGCATCACTGGCTGTTCGCCGCCAGCGACGACCTGCTGCCGGCGCGTATCCGCGTCGGTGCGCTGCGTGGCAGCGAGCCCATGCAGGTAGTGTCGGGCCGCATCGACCGCCCGACCGTGCATTTCGAAGCGCCGCCCCGCGAGGGACTCGAAGCGCAGTTCGACGAGTTCCTAGCCTGGTTCGCCGCTTCGCAGCAGGACGCCGCGCTCGATCCCCTGCTCCGGGCCGGTATCGCGCACTTCTGGTTCGTCACCCTGCATCCGTTCGACGACGGGAATGGCCGCCTGGCCCGCGCCCTGACCGACCTTGCCCTCGCCCAGGCCCAGCCGCAGGCCATCCGCTTCCACGCAATGTCGGCCAGCATCCTCGCCGACCGCGCCGGCTACTACCGCGTGCTCGAAACCAGCCAAAAGGGCGGGCTCGATATCACCGCGTGGCTGCAGTGGTTCCTGAATACCTTGAACGACAGCATGACCCGAGCGCTGCACCGCATCGACCGGGTGCTGGCCAAGGCACGCTTCTGGCAGACCCACCGCGAACACTTCCTGTCGTCCGATCAGGTAAAGGTGCTCAACCGCCTGCTGGACGGCGGCGAGCGCGGCTTCGAGCAGGGCCTGAGCGCACGCCACTATCAAGCGATCGCCAAGGTATCCAAGGCCACCGCCACCCGCCACCTGGCCGACCTGCTGGAAAAGGGCTGCCTCCGGCGCCTGCCCGGCGGTGGCCGCAGCACCCGCTACGAGATCAACGCCCCGGCGTCGAGCATCCCGCTGCCGCCCTGCCCTCGTCCCATCGAAGACGCCGGCGCATGACCCACAACTAGGGAGTCGGTGGCGTCGAAGTCACCATGAAAATCGATTGCGCGGTGGCGGAACTTCATGCTGATGTGCGTTCCTGGACCATCCTGTCGAGGACCGTTTCTGCAACAGCTCGCCGCGCTCGGCTGGAAGGTCGCGGCTCGAAAGCTTCATCCCCAAGCACACCGACCACGTCGCCATCGCCAAACTGCGCCTCGATCGCCCGCTGATCCGCACCGACCTGGACGAACTTCAGTGTCCGCCAGCTAATGATCTCTGCAGCGAGGCACCTCGCCGGCCTCTATCAGTCAGCTGATTACCGGAGGCGGTCAGGCCGACCATCGCCTAGTCTGTTACCCCACCGCCTTTCTATCTGACTTTTGTTGTCGCGATAAGTGATGATAATCGCGACTACACCTCTCCCCTACCAGATGCACGTCAACACTAAGCTGCCCCATCACTCACTAGTCCCTGGAAACCCGAAACCCGCTAATGGGTAGAGCATGCCCATAACTCGGGGCTGCGGTCGTGGCATGAATGCACGTTCTCTGTGTGACAAATTCACGCCGGTGGAGCGATCGTCTTGGCGATTGACAGTCGTTGTCGCCAGAACCTGCACAAGCAAATAAATGTTCCTCGTCAGGCTCTCTAGCTGCGTTGAGCAAACCCGGTTGCCTGCTGTTGTCTGCGCCTACAACGCCTCAGAAAGAACAGTCACAAGAACAATCCGCTGACCGTGTTTGGCGATTCGACCGACCTTTCTCATTCGCTGCAGCACCCGTGAGACCATTTCTCGTGAGCAGCCGATGCGCTCTGCAATTGCTTGCTGAGTGATTGGCTCGTTCAATACTTTGCCGTCCTTGGTTTCTGTGTAGTCCATGCTCTCGAGCAGGTGCGCGAGGCGCTGGTAGGTGCTTCCCAGCGCCAGAAGTTTGATGCTCGTATTCGCCATGCGAACCCTGCCGACCAACTTGCTGAATAAGTAGTGTCCGAACGCAGGAAATTCGGCCATCAGCTCCGGCACCAGCGCGTGCGGAATTAGTACGCAATTTGTCCGCTCGATGGTCATGACTGACGCCGCGCTGCAGCCGCCGTCAAGACATAGCTCACCGAACATTTCACCGGCACCCAGTACCTGATAGACGACTTCGCGACCTTGCCTGGACGTGGCATAGGCTTTCACCTTGCCGGCGAGAATGAGAAACAATTTGCTGCTCGCATCCTGCTCATCCAGCAACAGCGTTCGAGCTGCAAACCAACGCTCGATGCCGCGCCGCTGGAGCACATCCAGCAAAGGCTTCGGAATAGCTGACGCTGCCTGCGCACCCGCATTGAAGATGAAGGGCGTGCCTCGCCTGCGGTTGCCTGAAATGCGCCGATCAACACCCTCGGCAATGAAGCACCCGTCATCAACGTTGCCCGTGGCGGGATGCGCTTGCTGCAAGTGCGTCATCGACAGTCTCCGCCGGCATTCGTCCATCCACCGCGAGCGTTGACGTCGACGATGTGCAAGAGAGACCCAGCGCACGCACACGCGTGCGGGTTGGCTGTGACTAACTCTGATTTACTCCCTAGCCAATTGAACAGGTAGATTACTCGGGCATAGATCCGGCCGGTCAATCTGTTGCGCATTGGGCACGACAACGTGCGTAACGACATTCTTCCCTTCCCCCTGCTTGCACCTCGGACCGGTGGCGCGGGGACTAACATCATGCGCATGTGAATCCCCACCTACACCGTAGGTGTCGCGAGAAAGCGGGATTTCGCACCCCAGCGGGCGCTTAGCTGTTGATCACCACTTCCTGCAAGAAAATTGATGGCCGATTGCCGTCGCTAGAAGACTGCTAGTCAGGAGCGAGTGTTGCATTGAACGCTCGCTGCCCTCTTGCAATGGGTGCCCCAACCCGCCGCTTAGCGCTTTTAGACTTCACATTAAATCGATGCGCATCGCTATGTCAGGTGAGTCCGTAGCGGCAGACTCAGCGCAAATGCGGTCGCCCGCTATGATCTGCCTCTACTGTACAAATCGACCGAGGCCAGCTGAATTGAAATGACCGTCATTTGGCGCTGGTTTCAGCGTTTCTGCTTCGCTGTCACCAACCGCCAAGCCCTGCACGCTGTACCTTCCCGACGCTAGGTCGTGGAACACGTACGCTGCTGGCAAGGTGCCGGGCAGTTCATAAAAGTTCTTCAGATAAGCAATGCTGACTCGCGAGAGCTCGCCACTTTTGTCGTACTGGTCAGCCATGACCACGCTCCAGCTGTCTTCGTCGATGTAAAACACGCGACGCGCATACACGTGGCGAAATTCCGGCTTCAGGGTTGCCTCGATAACCCAAACCCTATGCAGCTCAAATCGTGTGCGTTCAGGGTTTAGATGTCCGGCCTTGAGCAGCTCTGCCTCATCACCCACTTCGAGACGATAGTTGTTGTAGGGGATCAGAAGCTCTTGCTTGCCGACTAACGTCCAATCAAACCGACTGGGCGAGCCATTGATCATGTCGGTGTCGTCCGCTGTGCGGAGGCCGTCGGCATCGTTGGGGCCCATATCGAACGCCAACAGTGGCGCGCGCAGCACGCGCCGGCGACCACTGTCGTAGATCCACGCCTGCCGGTCTTCAACGTCCTGATTCAGTGGTTCCTGAATGAGTACCGCTGTCCGCGCAAATCTTGGCGGTGCAGTCACCTTAGACATGAGAGAAAAAAGCCGATTTTGCAGCGTGTCGGCACTCCCATCCTTCTGATAGAAATGAAACTTCACCTGCGTCTCGCGCGTGATCAAGGAGGCCTTTCCATCGGCGTACACGTTGGCATCGGCGCTGCGGCTTTCGATGTACTGCCCGCGCCAACGCGCGACGTGGTTCCAGTACACCTCGAGCGCACTGTCGGGCGTGGGAAACGGAATTCCGCCATAGGCACCGCTGACTCCATTTCCGTCGGCTGCCAGAGTCCCACGGTCGTCGTTCAGCCGCGTGTTTTCGTAAACCCAGTCAGGCGCAGAATGAGACCTGCGGCTTGGATAGACCGGCACTCTGAATGACTCCGGATAGCGCGTCAGCAGCGCGCGGAGCCCTTCAGTCAGTACTTCATTGTGTTGCGCAGAGTTCGACGAGCTGACCGAATAAAGCGGTTCATCTCCTGCGAAAGGGTCTGCATGCAGAGAGCCTGGCCCAACGTAGCCAGGCACTGGCACCCGTATTCCGCCGTCCCACTCAGGAATGGTCCCTGCCGAGTTGCCCTTGCGCTCTGCCCCAAACGGCGTCAACTCATCCCAGTTGGTCGCCGCGGCGAGTGGCGTCATCAGCGCCAGAATGAGCGCACCGATACCCACGACGGGCGGCAAATTTCTCGACGAAATCCTCATCAGCGATTCCTTGCAGAACGAAATGTCTCGCTGCTGATGCTAGCAGCTGTTCGGCTGCGAGATTCATCTGTTGACCGTGAAGAGGTCTTGCTAAAACCCTGTCTCATCGCCTAGTCAATTGTTGCGCAAATCATAAATCGCGCGCCCGCTCAAGTCGTGCATGACGTCGCGATAGAACTAGCGATAGAACTGCCCACCGAACAACGAATGCATCTTCTCCATCACCATCTTACTTACAGGCGATAGTTCGGACGGATTGCTCCTCCGGCATCTCGGTTGATCGCTCGTGGCGCACATCGGGGCAGCGTTCAAGATCCTTAAGACCTATCAAAAATGCGCTTTGAGTTACTGATTGAATACGCGGTCGATCACCAGATGAGCCCGGTCGAACTTCCTGCGGTTGTCAACGCCGCAAATAGGCTGGACGTGCCAAAACAATTGCGCTGCAGCACGCTGACTTTTCGCGTAAGGTGCGTCGCCTTACCCGTCGAGCGCGAACCTCGGGGAGTCGCGGGTGCGACGCTCGCGACCCTAGTTTGCCCATGGGCTATCTCTGGCCGGCCTGCACTGCCCTGCCGTATTGCGGTCATCATCATCGAGCTGCCTTCGCCAACCGCTGAGGCCAAGGACTGATTTTTTTGAGTACGTTATCCCGCCTGCGCCAAGATTGGCTTGGCAACGTTCGCGGCGACCTACTTGCAGGAATGGTGGTCGCGTTAGCGCTTATTCCCGAGGCAATTGCGTTTTCGATCATTGCCGGAGTAGACCCCAAGGTTGGCCTATATGCCTCCTTCTGTATTGCGGTGGTGATTGCGTTCACCGGCGGGCGACCCGGCATGATCTCGGCAGCTACCGGCGCGATGTCGCTGTTGATGATCGGCCTCGTCAAAGATCACGGACTGCAGTATTTGCTGGCGGCAACCCTGCTGACGGGTGGCCTGCAAATTCTCGCCGGTGTTTTCAAGCTCGGCGTGCTGATGCGATTTATTT
>JBBSIY010000217.1:0-6537 GCA_038257785.1 Lysobacterales bacterium | reverse complement strand
TCGTGTTTATCGGCAATCGCCTCTAGCGCTTCTTCGTTGGTGCTCGGCTGACCGGTCGGCGTCTTGGTGACTGGCAGCAGCTTTAGCTCGTCGAACAGCAGCGCACCCAGCTGCTTTGGCGAGTCGAGGTTGAAGTGTCGTCCTGCAACCTCAAACGCGCGCTGCTGAATATCGAGCATGCGTTTGGATAGATCGCTGCTTTGGCGGCGTAGCTCGGCCGCGTCTATCAGCACGCCGTTTGCTTCGATGGTCGTCAAGACCGGCACCAGCGGCATCTCTATCTCGCGGTAGACCTTCTCGAGGCTGGGCTCGCTGGCAAGCTTCTTAGCCAGTTCAACCTGCAGACGTAGGGTGATGTCGGCATCCTCCGCAGCGTAGGCGGTGGCTTGCTCTAGCGCGACATCGGCAAATGAAATCTGTTTGGCACCTTTGCCCGCCACTTCGGCGAAGGTGATCGTTTTGTAGCCCAGATAGCGCTGCGCCAGCGAGTCCATGTCGTGACGCTGCCCAGCGGCCTGCCACACCGCGCTTTGCAGCATGCTGTCCTCTGCATAGCCCGCCACGTCAACGCCGTGTCGCCGCAGCACGTGTAGATCGTATTTGCCGTGCTGGCCGAGTTTGGGTTTGTCAGCGTCGCTGAGGATTGGCCGCAGCGCGTCGAGCACTTCGGTCTGCTCCAGCTGCTTAGGTACGCCGGGGTAGCGATGGCCGAGCGGGATGTAGCAGGCCTCACCGATTTTGACGGCAAAGCTCAGGCCAACCAGATTAGCCGTCATAGCGTCGAGCGCATCGGTCTCGGTATCGAACGAGACAAGCGACGCCGCCTGCAGACGCTCGATCCAGTCGTCCAGCTGTTCGCGCGTTAGCACGCAGTCGTACTGACCTGTCGCCGCGAGAGACGCATCGATCACGTCAGCCGCAGAGCTGCTCGTCGCAATGCCACCGCGTCCACGCGCGCGCCCCGGCTCTTTCTCGGTGGCCTTGCCGCCACCGCTGCCCTCGAGTTCGCGCAAAAGCTGGTTGAATCCATAGCGCGAGTAAAGCTCGCTCAGTGCGTGCACATCCCGCTCGCGCAGGCTGAGCGTCGTCGGCGACTCAGTCAGCTCCACATCGGTCTTGATGGTCACCAGCTGCCGATTGAGCGGCAATCGCGGCAGCGCGGCGCGAAGGTTGTCGCCAATCTTGCCGCCGAATGCGTCGGCGTTCGCGATCACGCTGTCAAGGTCGCCGTATTCCGCTAGCCATTTCGCTGCGGTCTTCGGCCCACATTTGTCGACGCCCGGCACGTTGTCGACCGCATCGCCCATCAGCGCTAGATAGTCGACGATCTGGTCCGGTCTGACGCTGAATTTCTCTATTACGCCGGCGGTATCCAGCACGCTCCCGCTCATGGTGTTGACCAAGGTGATGCCGGGCCGAACCAGCTGGGCGAAATCTTTGTCGCTGGTCGAGATAGTGACGTCGATATCGTCAGCGCTGGCGGCCAGCGCTAGTGTGCCGATTACGTCGTCGGCTTCAACCCCGCTGACGCGCAAGATCGGAAAGCCCAGCGCCGCCACTATGGCGAGCATCGGTTCGATCTGCGCCCGCAAGTCGTCCGGCATCGGCGGTCGATTGGCCTTGTACTCTGCATACAAGTCATCGCGAAACGTAGGTCCGGACGCATCCATAACGAAGGCCGCCGACTCAGGCTTTTCCTTCAGCGTTGTGCGCAGCATGTTGACCACGCCAAATAGCGCGCCTGTTGGCTCGCCAGCCGCGTTGGTCAATGGCGGCAGCGCGTGAAAAGCGCGGTAGAGGTAGCTGGAGCCGTCAATCAGGACAAGGCGCGGCATGCGGGTTCGATGTCGAAAGGCGGGCTGCAATTCTATCGTCGCGGCACGGGTGGCGCTTGGGAGAGGAGCTGCCCGGTGAGTGCCGCACGCCTCACCTTGCGTAGATTCAGCAACCGGCTTGGTATTCTCTCGGCTTATCTCACCCACGGTGGAACGCGACGATGAAGAAATTGATCAAGCTGCTGCCGATGCTGCTGCTCGCTTTGCCGGCGTACGCTGCTGATACGCCAGCCGATCCAGCGCTTGCACCCGATCCCGCGTTGCCTGAAAGCCTCGTGCTGCCACCGCCGCCCGATTCGGCGCCGACGGTGTCAATCCGCGAACTGGACAACGGCGATGTGGTTGAGGAGTACCGCCAGGACGGGCGGCTGACCTCAATTCGCGTGCGACCGCTGCGCGGCCCGGCCTACAGCGTGCACGATGCCAACGGCGATGGTCGGCTTGATCGCAAAGACGCGGAAGGTCCGGTAGCGCCGGTGTATTGGACGCTCTACGAATGGGATTGATTGATCGAAGCAAGGCTCAGGTACGCGTGCTGGACAGCGCCGAGGCGATAGTCACAGCGTGGCCGGTTGTGCGCGAGCTGCGTCCGCATCTCGATGCGCAAGCATTGATCGCAGCATGGCAAGTGCAGCGCGAAGAAGGCTTTCAGGCAGCAGGACTATTTATCGACGAGGAGTGCGTCGGCTTTGCCGGCTATCGCATCCAGACCATGTTGGCGCATGGGCGCTTTCTTTACGTCGATGACCTGGTGGTCAGTGAATCACGACGCGGACAGGGTGCGGGTGACGTGCTGATGGATTGGCTGTTAGCGGCGGCGAAGACGGCGGGGTGCGCAAGCCTCCAGCTCGATTCCGGCACCCACCGACACGGCGCGCACGCCTTCTATTTTCGCTGCGGTATGACCATCTCTTCGTATCACTTTCGTATTCCGTTGTCAGAATGATCGAGCGAGGCCTCCTGGGGTTCGACTCGGTGCTGGGGAAGTGCTTCGGCTGGATCAAGGCCGGGCTTACGTTCTGCATGCTCGCCCTGGTGCTGCTGTGTTTTGCTCTGGTGCTCGCGCGCTACAGCCTTGACGTGAGCTGGATTGCCGGCCAAGAAGCCGTGCAGTGGCTGCATGCAATCTGCTTCATGCTGGGTGCGGCAGTGACCTTGCGGGCGGGCGGTCACGTCCGCGTAGACGTGCTGCATGCGCGCCTGTCGTCGCGTTCGAAAGCGTGGATTGAGATCGTCGGCTGCGCCGTGTTTTTGCTGCCGTTCGCCACATTTCTGATGTGGATTAGCTTCGACTACGTTGCGGCAAGCGCGCAGATGCGCGAGGCATCACAGGAGTCGGGCGGCCTGCCGATGGTGTATCTATTGAAGGCTCTGATCCCGCTCGCCGCCGCATTATTGATTGTGCAGGCGTTGGCTGAACTCATCAGCGCTTGGCGGGTGCTGACGCGCTCTCCGGCGCAATAGAAAAAAAGGCGGAGCCGTGAAAAACCCACACTCAAAATCGTCGTTGCGAGCCGCCGCAGGCGGCCTGGCAGTCCACGTTTCGTGGGGCACTTCGCACAACGAGGCAGCCTCTGGATTGCCACGGACGATTAGGCCGGCCTCGCAATGACGAGTGGTGGAGAGGCCACACTCATTGGCATGCGTCTTGGCTTAGTCGAGAGGCCTTAGCGCAGTGCACTCGGCATTAGTTTTATTGTTGGTGCTAAGCCTTGCTGCTGCGCTGCTGGCGGGCTATCCGGTGGCCTTCACCTTGGCCGGTGTCGCCCTGCTGTTCGCGGCGATTGGCTCGCTGCTTGGCGCGTTTGACCTGACGCTGCTGCAGGCCTATCCGAATCGCGTGTTCGGCATCATGAACAACGCGACGCTGCTCGCGGTGCCGCTATTCGTATTCATGGGCGCGATGCTTGAGCGCTCCAAGCTTGCCGCTGACATGCTGGAGGCGGTCGCCGGTTTGTTCGGCCAGCGTACCGGCGGACTAGCGGTGGCGGTGTTGATTGTCGGCGCGCTGCTGGCGGCATCGACGGGCATCGTCGGTGCCACCGTCGTCGCCATGGGCTTGATTGCCCTGCCGGTGATGCTGCGCAATGGCTACTGCCCGCGCCTCTCCGCCGGCACACTGTGCGCGTCGGGCACGCTGGGGCAGATTATTCCGCCGTCGGTAGCGCTGGTTCTGCTCGGCGATCAGCTGGGCAGTGCGTATCAGCAGGCGCAGCTCACGCTCGGTAATTTTTCCCCGCGGACGGTATCGGTCGGCGACTTGTTTGCTGGCGCGCTGCTGCCCGGCATCGGTCTCGTACTGCTGTACCTGCTCTACGTGCTGTGGGTCGCTTGGCGACAGCCGACACGGGCACCTGCCTTGCCCGTTACGGACGTGTCGCAACGGAGCCTGCTCGGCGTGGTGAAGGCCGTGCTGCCGGCGTTGATATTGATGATGGCGGTGCTCGGCAGCATTCTTGCGGGCGTGGCCACGCCCACAGAAGCGGCCGCCGTGGGCGCCGTGGGCGCGCTGACGTATGCGCTGGTCGCGCGGCGCCTGAGCATGCCGATGCTGCGTGAAGTGGCCGAGCAAACCGTTGCGATTACCTCAATGGTGTTCGCAATTTTGCTAGGCGCGTCGCTGTTTGCACTGGTGTTCCGCGGCCTAGGTGGCGATGACCTCGTACACGATGCGCTGACTGGCATGCCGGGTGGCCGTATCGGCGCACTGCTAGTCGTCATGCTGATGATGTTCCTGCTCGGCTTCATTCTCGACTTCATCGAGATCGTCTTTATCGTCGTGCCGATCGTTGCACCCGTGCTGTTCTTGCTCGGTGTCGACCCGATCTGGCTCGGGGTGATGATGGCGGTCAACCTGCAGACCAGTTTTCTCACGCCGCCGTTTGGTTTTGCGCTGTTCTATCTGCGTGGAGTGGCACCACCCGAACTGGCGACGACCGATGTGTACCGCGGCGTCGTTCCATTCATCGGCTTACAGCTCTTGATGCTTGCGTTGTTGGCACTGTGGCCAGAGCTGGCGACTTGGCTGCCGGGGGTGCTTTATGGGGCGTAGTGGAGTTTTATCCTGTCTAGTGCTGTAAGCCGGCGGAAGCCTAGCTCGTCATTGCGAGGCCGGCGTCATCGGCTGTGGCAATGCAGTTCTTGCTTTAACTCCATGTAGCCTATTCCTCGCAAAGTTTCGTCCGCCTAGGCGGCGGCCGAGTCACCTTTCTTTGAGTCGCCAAAGAAAGGTAACCCAAAGAAAGGCGACCCGAATCTCGCGCGGCTTTGCCATGCCGTGC
The DNA here is from genome assembly GCA_038257785.1 of Lysobacterales bacterium. Taxonomy (GTDB): domain Bacteria; phylum Pseudomonadota; class Gammaproteobacteria; order Xanthomonadales; family Xanthomonadaceae; genus JANNWF01. The sequence continues at coordinate 1,421 of JBBSIY010000217.1, read as the reverse complement.
CCTGCGCTGCTAGCCGCCAGCCGGCAGGCACCTAACTCGCGCATCCCGGCGCTCAAACAAGGGTGCCTTTCCCCGGCCGCCGACTGCGCTGCTCGGCGTGAGAAACGCGGTCTTAGAGCAAGATCGAAACGCTAGATCAAGAGCCGGCGTTCAAATCTCGCGCTGCCTGTAGTAAGCCACTTCCGACACCTTGTGCCATGCCGCTGCTTGGGTCTGAAACGCCCGATACGAATCGTAGACGCGCTTTGCAAAAGGGTCGCGTGCGGCCAGTTCATCAAGCACCGCATGACTGGCGTCGCGCAGCGCGCTCAGCACCGCATCCGGCAGTGGTCGAAAGTCCACCTTGTGCTCGTTGATCAGCTGCTCCAACGCCTGCTGGTTGCGCGCGGTGTATTCGGCCAGCATGGCGTCGTTGGTTGCCCGGCAGCAGGCCTCGATGATGGTTTTCAAGTCGTCTGGTAGCGCATCGAAAGCGGTCTTGTTGACCATGCATTCAAGCGTTGGGCCGGGCTCTTGCCAGCCGGGGTAGTAGCAATACTTGGCGACGCGATGCAGGCCGAACGCGAGGTCGTTGTATGGCCCCACCCATTCTGTCGCATCGATGGTGCCGTTCTGCAGCGCGCTAAACAGCTCGGCACCGGGCAGGTTCACTGGCGTGCCGCCCACGCGCGCGATCACTTCACCGCCAAGACCCGGAATGCGCATCTTCAGGCCGTTGAAATCCTCAATCGTGTTGATCTCGCGATTGAACCAGCCCGCTGTCTGTACGCCTGTATTACCAGCTGGAAATGGCACCAGATTGAATCCCGCATAGAGCTCACGCCACAGGTCGAGACCGCCGCCGCTGTACAGCCAGCCGTTCATTTCCTGCGCATTCATGCCGAACGGCACCGCGCAGAAAAACGGTGTCGCCTCGGATTTGCCTTTCCAGTAGTACGGGCCAGAGTGGCCAAGCTCAGCGGTGCCGCGGCTTACCGCGTCGAACACTTCAAACGGCGGAACCAGCTCGCCACCGGCGTAGACCTTCACCGTGATGCGGCCGCCGGTGGCGCGGGTGATCAGTGCAGCGAGGTCAGCGGCACCGCTGCCAAGGCCAGGAAAGTTCGCTGGCCAGGTGGTGACCATTTTCCACTGACGTATTTCAGCTGGCGCAACGGCTGATGCTGTCGCGTCGCCCTCTTTGCCGCACGCCGCCAGCGAGCCAGCCAGGGCCGTTAAGCCGGCAGCTTCCAACAATTGTCTTCTTTTCAAAATCGCGCCCCTCCGAACGAGCGATGGAGTCTAACGAGGCTGTAGAAAAACTCTGCTGATCTTGCTGGAATACATCTGCCCCAGCAAGCGAGAACGAGCATGGCGAAGTACCGCGACATCGACATGAGTCCACGGCTGTTGCCGGTCTCATTAGAAGCGCAGATCGTGCC
>JBBSIY010000216.1:0-6544 GCA_038257785.1 Lysobacterales bacterium | reverse complement strand
GGTGTCGTGCCGGCGGAGGTGTTGGTGATTGGCGGCGGTGTGGTCGGCATCAATGCCGCGCGAATGGCAATGGGCTTGAACGCGCGCGTGACGATTTTGGATCGCTCGCTGGATCGTCTGAAGTATCTCGACGAACTGTATGGCGACAAGATCACCACCATCTATTCGACACTTGATGCGATTGAAGAGCGGCTGTCGTATTCCGATCTGGTGATCGGCGCGGTGCTGATTCCTGGCGCCGCGGCGCCGAAGCTCATCAGCCGAGCGCAGCTCAGCTTGATGAAGCCCGGTTCGGTGCTGGTGGATGTCGCGATTGATCAAGGCGGCTGCTTCGAAACCTCCAAAGCCACCACCCACCAAAACCCGACGTACGAAGTCGACGGCGTCATTCACTATTGCGTTGCCAACATGCCCGGCGGCGTCGCGCGCACGTCCACCTTTGCACTTACCAATGCGACCCTGCCGTTTGCAATGCAGCTCGCCAACAAAGGGCCAAAGCAGGCCATGTTGGACGATGAGCACTTGCGCAACGGTTTGAACGTGCATGCCGGCAAGATCACCTTTGAAGCCGTCGCCCGAGACCTCGGCTACGACTACGTGCCGGCAACAACGGCCCTGAGTTGAGCAGGCGTTGAATTAAGCAGGTGCTGACTGACGCCGGCTAGAACAAGAACGTCCATGAAAGACCGGTGACTCTCGTCCCGGCACCCGCGCAGCTGGCGGTGAAATGACGAGTGGACTTCGCGACCCTGGAGCCCACCGTGCCCACTTCCCCGTCCTCTGCAATTCCGCGTCAAACCGATCTCGCGTTTACGCGCGTTTCACCCTACGGCACGGTTGCTGAGCCGACCTATTCTGGCGCGCTGAGCTTTATGCGGCGGCCGTATAGCCGTGATCTGGCCGGCGTTGATGTGGCCGTGGTGGGCCTGCCGTTTGATCTTGCCACCACGCATCGACCAGGCAGCCGTTTTGGGCCGCGTGCCGTGCGAGAGGCATCTACGATGCTGGCGTGGGCTCCGCCTGACGGGTGGGATTTCGATCCGTTCGAGCGGCTGGCCGTCATCGACTATGGCGACGTTTGGTTCGATAGCGGTCGTCCGGCCGACATCCCCGACGTGCTCAGTGCGGCTTATGCGCCCATCATCAAAGCAGGCGTTGTGCCGCTGAGTTTGGGCGGTGATCATTTCGTTAGCTTTCCGGTGCTGCGCGCGCTGGCTGCGCATCATGGGTCGCTTGCGCTGATTCACTTTGACGCGCACTCCGATACGTGGGCCGATGAAGACGGTCGGATCGATCACGGCACCATGTTTTTTCATGCTGCACGACTTGGCTACGTGAATCCTGCGCGTTCAATCCAGCTCGGCATGCGTACGCGCAATCCCGACTTGCACGGCTATCAGGTTCTGGACGCACGATGGATGCACGCGCATGGCGTGAACGCGTGCATTGACGCGATACGTGCACGGGTGGGCAACGCTGCGTGCTACGTCAGTTTCGACATCGATTTTCTTGAGCCGGCCTGCGCGCCGGGCACCGGTACGCCGGTGATCGGCGGATTTACCACCGCCCAAGCGCAGGCCCTCGTGCGCGGACTCGCGGGGCTGAATATTTGCGGTATCGATGTGGTCGAGGTCGCGCCGGCCTACGACCATGCGGGTATCACCGCGCTGGCCGCCGCATCGCTCGCGCATGAGCTGCTGTGCGCGCATGCGTCGCGTTTCCCTGCACGATCATCCGGCACTGAGCCTGCCGATGCGATAATGCCGGGATGAAAACATCTGCCGCAGCCGCCCCCGAATCCGCTAACACCGAAGACTTTGGCTTTCGCGACGTGCCGCGTGGCGAGAAGCAGAAGCTAGTCGGCAAGGTCTTCAGCTCGGTTGCGCAAAAATACGACCTGATGAACGACCTGATGAGCATGGGTCTGCATCGCGTTTGGAAGCGTTACTTTGTGGCGACCAGTGGCGTAAAACGCGGCGACAAGGTGCTTGATCTGGCTGGCGGCACGGGTGACATCGCCGCGCTGTTGCACCCTCGCGTAGGCGAGGCTGGTGAAATCGTGGTCGGTGACATCAATGCTGAAATGCTCAGCGTTGGCCGTGATCGGCTGACCGATCGCGGCCTAGTTCATGGGCTGCGCTGGGCGCGCCTGAACGCCGAGGCGCTGCCGTTTCCTGATGCAAGTTTCGATCTGGCCACTATTGCGTTTGGTTTGCGCAACGTGACTGACAAACCGGCAGCTCTGTGCGAGCTGCATCGCGTGCTCAAAGTGGGCGGTCGGGCGCTGGTGCTGGAGTTCTCTGAAGTGAAATCCGAGTGGTTTCGCCCGATCTATGACTTTCATGGATTTCAGGTTCTGCCGCGCCTGGGACAATTGTTTGCACGTGATGCCGATAGTTACCGGTATCTCGCCGAGTCCATACGCAAGCATCCGCCGCAGGACGCCTTGAAAGCAATGATGAGCGAGGCAGGCTTTGCGCGCTGTGACTACCGCAACCTGTCGGGCGGCATTGTGGCGATCCATTCAGGCTATCGCACCTGACCCATGCGCGGCAGCAGCGAGTAGGCGAGCGCTAAAGGTCACGACGGGAGCGCGTGCAGAATTTGTGATGATCAGTGGGCGCCCGCGTTCACTGCACCAGTTCCTCGTTGCCCCATCTATCTGCGATCATCCGAGTCCATGCGTGCCGCTCGAAATCGGAAATGATCGACACCCTTCTTCTCACTGACCTACGCACAGCGGCGATTCGTCGCCTGCTGCCTGTGCTTGGTCAGGTGATGGAGAAAACCGACGACGCGTTGTTCGATGTGTGGCAGCAGGGTATGACCGGCGGCGGGCAGCCGCTGTTTGACGCCCTGCGTGAGCTGCGTCGCCAGCGGTCGGTGATTGAGGGCTCGGTGGTCGAGCGGATTGGCGCAGGGTTTGAAACCTTCACCCAGCCCACGCGCACCGGCGGCGACTTTGACGCGGCCGAGCTGGCGCTCGATGCCGAGTACAGTCTCCTTGAGTCTGACGTGCTGGAAGAGCAGCTCACCTGTGAGCGCTTGGCCGCTGCGGTTGAGCGTCGCTGCGGCGAGGCCTTGGGCCGACTGGCGCGTGGCTTGGCGCAGGTGGCCGGACAGACCGAGCTGGCACTAGCGGATCTGCCGCTTGCGCCGCTGAAGATCGCCCATGCGTGGCGCGATGCCTTGTCGCCGGTGCTTGAGCAAATTGAATGGCGCTTGGTCGCGTTGAAACATCTTGAGCGCGTCTTAACGAGCGACCTGTTGGCGGTTATCGATGAACTTTGCCGCGTGATGGTGTCGCGAGGCATTGTTATCGCGCAGCCGCCGCGGCCGCGCCGCGTCATGATGCCGCCAAGCGCTGGTGCCGGCCGCGGGCCGCGCGACGCTCCGGCCGCTAGCTGGGACGGTGGCGACAACCAAGTCCCTCAGCGTTCGACTGAGCCGCCCTTAGATGGCGAGCAGATGTTCAGCGGTGGCGAGCATCGCCAAGACGGGCCTGATCCGGTCTATGAAGCGATGCGCGAAATGTTTGCCGCCTACCTCGGCAACGTGCGCAACGGACAGGCACCGGCGCTCAATCAGTCGCAGGCGGCCACGAAGCCTGTTGCAGAGGAAGATAAAACGCCGCGCATTGATTCGGCATCCGCGCTGGTCGTACTCAGTCGATTGCAGCGTCAGCCGACATCGGCGCTGCTCGCCGCGGTAGACAACAAAGACGTGGAGTTTGTCGGCCTGCTGCGCAACGAGCTGGTGAATACGGCTATTTCACTAGGCCGCGCGCCAGCCGGTGCGCAGCTTGAGCCGCACGACGAGCAGGGGCTGACGATGGTCGGCATGCTGTTCGATACGCTGCTCGACCAAGGCCACTTCAGCAGGGAGGTGCGTGAGCGACTCGTTCGGCTGTACGTGCCTTACGCCAAAATCGCGCTGGTTGACCGGCGGCTGTTTGCGCACAAACTGCACCCAGCACGGAGACTGCTGAACCTGCTGGCTGAGGCCTGCGACGGCAACGCAGGTGACGCGCCGGCCGAACGTGAGCTGCTGGCAAAGGTGTTTGCGATCAGCGAGCGGTTGATCGATACGTTTGAGGAAGACGTATCGGTGTTTACCATCGCCGAATCCGAATTCAGCGATTTTCTGAGTCGTCACCGGCGGCGCATCACGTTGGCCGAGCAGCGCGCGGCCGAGGCGCAGCGTGGACGTGAGCGGCTAGAGGAAGCGCGACTTGAGGTCACCCTCGAGCTGGATAGCCTGGTCGGCAAACGCCAAGTTCCGCGCCCGATTAGCGAGTTCTTTCGCCGAGACTGGACCCATCATCTGACCATGGTGGCGCTGCGTGACGGAGTTGAGTCAGATGCCTTCCGCGAAGCGCGAGCGCCGGGCGTCAAACTGTGGATGGCGCTGCTTGCCTGTGAAGCAGGCACGCCACCGCCGGTGGACCTGCGCGAGCAGCTGCTGCCGGCCATGCTCAGCTCGGGGCAGGGCGAGGAGGTGGCGCGAGCGGCGCTGGTGGATGTGATCGCCGCGCTGCGTGCCTCAATGCCCAAGCCTGTAGCGCCACCGGCACCGGTTGAAGTTGTTGTGCCCGCTGCTCCCGCTGCGCTGCAGCCGCCAGTTCCAACCAGCCGTTCAGCGACCATCGATGCAGGCGCGGCGTTGGCGAGGCCCAGTGCGCCAAGTGACCGCCCGAGCAGCGCGCCGTTGCCAGCGTCGGCTGCGGGCCGCACGGCACCGCCTGTGCCGCTGTCGGTCCCTGTGACTGAGCCGATACCACCGACGGAGCCCGCGCCCAAATTTGAACTGGTCTCAGCCGCACCCGAAGCACCGCTGCTTGCCAGCACGTCGGCGGCGGTTGAGGGCGATATTCGTATCGAGGCGGACGCGCGCCTCGCGCTGCCAGCACTAGTTGAACAGGTGAAGCAGCTTACCGTTGGCACGTGGGTGGAGTTTGTACAGGCCGATGGTTCGCTTCAACCGGCCAAATTAAGCTGGATAAGCCCGATTTCGTCGCGCATGCTGTTCGTCAATCGACGCGGCCTGCGCATGTGCACCCTGTCGATAGAAGAGCTGGCGGGGCTAATGGCGGAGAGCAAGATGTCGCTAAGGCAGATGGATTCCGCCTTCGATCGCGCCATGTCGCAGGTGCTTAATCAGCTGCGCAGCGGTGCGCCGGCAACCACCGACTGAGGCAATTGCCAAACGAGTCAGACGGCACCCGCGTTCAGACAGTAAACTCAGTCACTGACCTACGCGTGAGTCCACTCCGATGCGGTTACTTGCTTTGCTGTTCACCCTGCTGCCCATGCTTGCCTTCGCCGCTGACGCGAGGCGCCTCGATGAGCACTCCTATGCCGAGCCCGACAAGGTGGTCGTCCGCGATCTGGGCCTCGATCTGAAGATCGACTTCGACAAGAAGGTGCTGCGTGGCAGTGCCGATCTCGCGCTTGAATGGAAGGACGCACGCTACCGCACGCTGGTGCTGGATACGCGCGACCTGACCATCGACAAAGTGTTGGGCAAGCATGCTGACGGCGGTTGGCATCGGCTCGATTGGAAACTCGACAAGCGTGACCCAATCTTCGGCCAAAAGCTGACGATCTCGATGCGCCGCGCCTATGCCACCGTGCGCATTCGCTACCAGACCTCACCAATGGCGTCGGGTCTGCAATGGCTGGAGCCGGTGCAGACCGCTGGCAAGAAGCAGCCGTTTTTGTTCAGTCAATCGCAAGCCATCCACGCGCGCTCGTGGGTGCCGCTACAGGACACGCCCAGCGTGCGATACACCTACAGCGCGACAATTGAAACCGACCCTAGCATTGCGGTGCTGATGAGCGCCGACAACATGCCCAACGAGCCGCGCGACGGCAAATACGTATTCCGCATGCGGCAGCCGATTTCTTCCTATCTTATGGCGATTGCGGCGGGCGACCTAGTCTTCAAGCCAATCTCAGAGCGTGCCGGCGTGTGGGCGGAGCCCGCAACAGTTGATGCCGCGGTGGCCGAATTTGCCGATACCGAAAAGATGATTGAAGTAGCCGAGTCGCTCTACGGCCCGTATCGCTGGGAGCGGTACGACCTGTTGATCCTGCCGCCGTCGTTTCCGTTTGGCGGGATGGAAAATCCGCGCCTCTCGTTCATCACGCCGACGGTGATTGTCGGTGACAAAAGTCTGGTGTCGCTGATTTCGCACGAGCTGGCGCATTCGTGGTCGGGCAACCTCGTGACCAACGCCAGCTGGAAAGACATGTGGTTGAACGAAGGCTTCACCAGCTATGTCGAGAATCGCATTGTCGAGGCGATTTTCGGTGAGCCGCAGGCCGCCATGGAAAACCTGATTTCGCAGAACGGACTCAAGCAAGAGCTGACCGAGCTCGCGCCACCCATGCAGCGGCTACTGCTGCCGTCGATGGATGGTGTTAGCCCAGACGATGCGCTGAGCGACGTGGCCTACGTCAAAGGTCAGTGGTTTTTGATGTTTTTAGAGCAGCGCTTCGGGCGCGAGCGCGTCGTTCTGTTTCTGCGCAGCTGGTTTGATTCG
>JBBSIY010000215.1:0-6552 GCA_038257785.1 Lysobacterales bacterium | reverse complement strand
TCGACGATGGTGCTTTCGATGCCAATGGCGCACGAGCCGCCATCCAAAACAATGGCCAGCTCGTCACCGAACTCATCGCGCACATGTGCGGCGCGGGTGGGGCTGATACGGCCAAATCGATTAGCCGAAGGCGCGGCAAGACCACCATCGAACTCGCGCAACACGGCCATCGCCACTGGGTGCCGTGGTACGCGTAACGCAATGGTGTCCTGTCCGCCGGTGACTTCCAGCGGGACGTCGAACTCGCGCTTGAGCACTAAGGTTAGTGGTCCCGGCCAGTGCTGCTTTGCCAGTCGCCACGCTTGCGCGGGGATATCACGTGCATAGGCGCCAAGGTGCTCAACCGAAGGTAGGTGCACGATCAAAGGGTGATCGGCAGGACGGCGTTTGAGCGCAAAAATTTTTCGCACGGCATCCGGATTGCGAGCATCAGCAGCGAGGCCGTAGACGGTTTCGGTCGGCAAGCCGATGCATTCGCCGCGTCGCAAAGCGGCCACCGCAGCGGCGATGTTTTCAGGCGTTTCTTGCTGCGTGCTCATGTTGTGCAGTGTAGCCCGCAAAATTGGCCAATGGCTGCCCGTTGCGTGTATACCGACATCGCTACCCCAACTTTTTAGTGTGGAAATCCCATGACCATCCTTCGCATGACCGACCTAGACCTTTCTGGCAAGCGCGTGCTGATCCGGCAAGACCTGAACGTGCCGGTGGCTGACGGCGCCGTAACGTCGGATCAACGCATTCGCGCGTCCTTGCCAACCTTAATACTTGCTTTGGAGCGCGGGGCCGCAGTGATGGTGACCTCCCACCTCGGCCGACCGACGGAGGGGGCGTGGCGCGAGGAGCATTCGCTAGCGCCAGTCGCCGCTCGGCTCTCTGAATTGCTCGAGATCGACGTGCAGTTGCGACGCGATTGGGTGGATGGCGTTGACGTGCAGCCGGGCCAGATCGTGCTGCTCGAAAACTGCCGTATGAATGTGGGCGAGGGTGCGGATGATCCTGCGCTTGCGGCTAAGTATGCAGCGCTGTGCGACGTGTTTGTGATGGACGCGTTTGGCACCGCGCACCGGGCACAGGCGAGCACGCACGGGGTCATTCGCGCAGCGAAAATTGCCTGTGGAGGACCGCTGCTGATGGCTGAGCTCGATGCGCTCGCCAAGGCTTTGCTTGCCCCAGCTCGGCCGCTGTTGGCCATTGTTGCAGGCTCCAAGGTCTCCACCAAGCTGGAGCTGCTTGGCAACATGGTTTCGCGGGTTGATCAACTCATCGTCGGCGGCGGGATTGCGAATACGTTTCTCGCTGCAATCGGCCACCCTGTGGGCATCTCGCTGTTTGAGCCGGATCTGCTGGAAACTGCCCGGCGTATTCTTGAAAGCGCGAAAGCGCGCGGTGCCGATATTCCGCTGCCGACGGATGTGGTGGTGGCGCCTGCTTTCGATGCGGATGCGCCGGCAACTATCAAACCGGTTGCCGAAGTCGGCGCCAATGACATGATTCTCGACATCGGCCCCGACACCGCTGCGCGTTACGCAGCGTTGATCTCTAAAGCTGGCAGCGTGCTGTGGAACGGGCCGGTTGGCGTGTTTGAGTTCAACGCTTTTGCCAATGGGACCGCGGCGATTGCGCATGCCATTGCCGAGTCGTCGGCATTCTCGATTGCGGGCGGCGGTGACACGCTTGCGGCAGTCGACAAGTTCGGTATTGCGGCCGATGTTTCCTATATCTCGACCGGCGGCGGGGCGTTTTTGGAGTTCTGCGAAGGTAAGGTATTGCCGGCAGTGGCGGCGCTGGAAGCGCGCGGAAGTTGAGTTCAGGGTTCGCCTGCCAATCGCGCGGCGCTCTAACTAGCAACTGGCGCGCGCCATTCGCGCGACGCGCTAACTAATAGCAGGCGCGCGCCATTCGCGCGCCAAGAGCCCAAAAACTTGAGAGTGTTGGATTTCGCTACTGGTACAGAACCGTTCGCGCAGCAAGCCTTCCGGCTCAAACCGCAGCGCGAGCAGCAGCTTTTCGGATGCGCTATTGCGTGGCTCGATGTCGGCCTCAATGCGATGGAAATTCACCGTGTTGAACGCCCAGTCGAGTGCTAATGCAACAGCCTCACGCGCGAGTCCTTGTCCTTGCCGCGCAGGCAACAGCGCGTAGCCTAGGCCGGCGCGCAAATGCTGCGGCTGAATGTCGTACAGCGTGCAGGTGCCGATCATGATGTCGGTTTCTCGATCTGCAATGATCCAGTTCAGGAGGTCGCGCTTGATGAATCCATCAATGATGCTCTTGATGTAAGCCATGGCCTCCTCGCGCTCCACCATTGGGTCGCGGCTCCAATAGCGCATGACTTCAGGATCAGAAAACAGCGCGAAGAGCGGGTCGATATCGGCCTCGCAAGGTGCGCGGAGGCGGACGCGCTCGCCCTCGATCCACGGCAGCCCGTCTAGGTGCTGCAGCTGGTCTTGAATACGTTTGCTACGGTCGGCGAGATGCATTGGTCGGTCCAATTTCGTTCTATCGTTGTGCTAGCGTGTCGCGCTTGCCTGTTGCCAAGATAACCGATGAATACGCCAATGCGCCGCACTAAGATCCTAGCCACGCTCGGGCCGGCCTCCGACCCGCCTGGTGTCATCGACGCCTTGATCAGCGCGGGCGTCAACGTGGTGCGTTTGAACTTCTCTCACGGCACGGTTGAGCAACACGCGCAGCGGGTTGCAAGCGTGCGCAATGCGGCAGCAAGAGTTGGGCAGGAAGTGGGCGTGCTTGCCGATTTGCAAGGCCCGAAGATTCGCATTGAGAAATTTGCCGGCGGCAAGGTTCAACTTAAGGCCGGCGATCGGTTTGTACTCGATTGTCGAGCCGATGCGCCGGACGGCGATTCCACGCGTATCGGCGTCAGCTATCTGGATCTGCCGAAAGACGTAAATGCCGGCGATACCCTGCTGCTTGATGACGGTCTGATTGCGCTTAGCGTCGACGAAGTTGCCGGTGTCGAAATCCGCACGACGGTTCTAACCGACGGCGCGTTGTCCAATCGAAAGGGCTTGAATCGGCTTGGCGGGGGTTTGTCGCTCGGCGCGCTGACGGATGAGGATCGCACCAATATCCGCCACGCCGCCGCGCTGGGCGTCGATTTCATTGCCGTTAGCTTTTGCCGCAATGCCGCTGACATGCACGAGGCTCGGCGTTTGGCGCGCGAGGCCGGCAGTGACGCGTACTTGGTTTCAAAAATTGAACGTGCCGAAGCCATTGAGAATCTCGGTGAGATTATCGATGCCTCGGACGTTGTGATGGTGGCGCGCGGTGATCTTGGCGTTGAGATTGGCGATGCCGAGCTGCCCGGCCTGCAGAAGAAAATCATCCGCGAGTCGCTCGAGCGCAATCGCGTGGTAATCACGGCGACGCAGATGCTGCAATCGATGGTCGACAACCCGATTCCGACCCGCGCCGAAGTGTTGGACGTGGCGAACGCGGTCATCGACGGCACGGACGCGGTGATGCTGTCGGCGGAAACCGCTTCTGGGCTATATCCAGTCAAAGCGGTCGAGGCGATGGTCAGAATATGCTTAGGGGCCGAGCGCCAGTTCGACCACGACACCGATTTCGAGACCGCCAAGCGCGGCCTGAGCAAGACCGATGAGGCCATCGCGATGGCGGCGATGTTTCTGACTGAGCACATCAAGGTCCGCGGCATCGTTGCAATGACTGAGTCAGGGGGTACCGCGTGCTTTCTCACGCGGTTTCGTTCGCCAGCGGCCATTTACGGACTCTCACGCCACGCACCGGCGCGGCGGCGCATGGCTCTGATGCGCGACGTGGTGCCAGTAGATTTCGATTCGCGCGGTCTCGCGCCGCGCAAGGCCGCGCGTGAGGCAGTAAGGCATCTGTTTCAGCTCGGGCTGCTCGCAGAGGAGGATCGCGTGATCATTACCAGCGGCGACCATATGGAGCAGCATGGCTCCACTAATACGCTGCGCTTGCTGAAAGTCGCAAAGGGTGGCGTTGCCGAAGGGTTGGGCGAGTTCTAGCTCAGGTACTTGCCCAACGGGGCGTGTTGCCGCTACACTTCTCGTCTTTCCTTGCCCGATCTACGCCGTTCCGGCGCGGGCGCTTTGATCAGGACGCAGCGCTATGAAGGCCGATATTCACCCCAAGTACAACCCGGTGGTCTTCCAAGACCTGTCCTCGGATTTTTCGTTTCTGACCCAGTCGACGTTGGGCAGCAAGGAAACCGTCAAGTGGACGGATGGCGAGACATACCCACTCATCAAGGTGGAAGTTTCATCCGCGTCTCATCCGTTTTACACGGGTAAGCACAAAATTATGGACACCGGCGGTCGCGTCGACAAATTCCGCCGTCGCTACGCGCAGAAGTAGTCAGAGGGCGCGCCGCGCCCGCGATTGGTCACCAGCTAGTACTGCAAACGGCCCGGCATTCCGGGCCGTTTGCGTTTGTGGCACAGGCCGATTGGCCTGTGCGCCCGTTTGCAGCATACGAATTGGCGCTGCGCCCTCATGAACAGAGCCTGTGTGATAATTCTGCGTCGGGTTGTGCGCTTTCTTGAGCGCCAACCGTCGGTCGGGTTTGCCGTGTTGTAGCAGCGGCGATCCGCGGAATTGACTCAATTGCCTGTGCTACCAGCCCGAGGAGTTCGCCGTGTCCGCCAGCAAAACCTTCACACTGACTGATTCTGCCGCCGGTAAAAGCACCGAAATGCCGGTGGTCACGGGCGCTATGGGCGCGCCGGCGGTAGACATCGGCAAGCTCTATCGAGACACCGGTCACTTTACGTTTGATCCTGGATTTGTTTCGACAGCCAGCTGCCGCTCGGCGATCACATACATCGACGGTGACGAGGGCGTGCTGCTCTATCGCGGCTATCCGATCGAGCAGCTGGCGAAGAATTCCAGCTTTCTTGAAGTCGCCTATTTGTTGATCAACGGCGAATTGCCGAGCGCGAAGGAGTTCGCGGGTTTCTCGCACGAAGTGACCCATCACACGATGATGCACGAGGCATTCAAGTCGTTTTTGAACGGCTTTCGCCACGACGCACATCCCATGGCCATGCTGTGCGGAATGATAGGGTCGCTGGCGGCGTTCTATCACGACAACCTCGATATGGACGACCCGGAGCAGCGTCGCCTTGCGGCGATCCGTTTGATTGCGAAGGTGCCAACAATTGCTGCCTCCTGCTACCGCTATTCCATCGGCTGGCCGAGCCGCTATCCGCGCAACAATCTTGAGTACGTAGATCGCTTCCTACACATGATGTTTGAGGTGCCGAGCGAGCCGCTAAGCCTGCCGCCGGTTGCGGCCAAAGCGCTCGATCTGCTGTTTATTCTGCATGCCGATCACGAACAGAATGCCTCAACATCGACGGTCCGCTTAGTCGGCTCCACCGGTGCCAATCCCTATGCCTGCGTTGCCGCGGGCATTGCGGCGCTGTGGGGGCCGGCGCACGGCGGTGCCAACGAGGCCGTGTTGAAGATGCTGGAAGAAATCGGTACCGCCGATCAGGTGTCGAAAGCGATCGAGAAAGCCAAAGACAAAAACTCGGGCTTCCGTCTGATGGGTTTTGGTCATCGTGTCTACAAAAACTTCGACCCGCGAGCGACCATCATTCGCGAAATGTGCCACCAGGTGCTCAACGAGCTGGGTGTGCATGACCCACTGCTGGACGTGGCGATGAAGCTCGAAGAGGCGGCGCTGAAAGACGACTATTTCGTGCAGCGGAAGCTATATCCGAACGTCGATTTTTACTCGGGCATCATCTACAAAGCGCTGAAGATTCCGACCGAGATGTTTACCGTGATGTTCGCCATCGCGCGCACCGTTGGTTGGGTGGCGCATTGGCTTGAGCAGCAAAGCGATCCAGATGGCAAGATCGGTCGGCCTCGTCAGATTTATACCGGTGCCACCCCTCGCGACTACGTCGAGCTAAGCAAACGCTGATTGCACAGTCTCGCCGGCGATCAACGCATCGTCGGCGAGGCCATCTCTAGGTTTCGCTCAGATGCAGCCGACGCAGTTCGGCCAGTGAGGCCGTTTGCGGCGGCGGCTCGTCTTTGGCTACCGACAGCGCCTGTCGCTGCATGTCCAATGGAAGCACGCTCAGGCGGTACTCAACCTCGTCGTTGGCGAAGCGCACGGTGGGGAAGTCGACGGACTTCGTGGATCCGAAAAAAAGACGTTGTGATCCAGTGCGCATAGGGATGCCTCGCTCATCGAGGAACCGCAAAACCGCCTCTGTCTCGTCGCAATAGACATACAAGTGAACGGCTGAATGCTCGTCGGCAGTGCCATCAAGCACGCTGCCGACTAGGCGCGGACGAAACGCCTGCAGCGCCTCCATAGCTTCTATCGCCGCAGCGCGCAGCTGAGCGAGCGCACGTGGCTGAGCGTCGGCTCGGAACAGACGCTGATGCATGCGCAGTGCCGCTTCTATCTCGCTGTCGTCCGGCATGTGTGAGTGGTCGCCTAAACTATGCCGATCAGCCACTTTTCGCCGCGCCGCGCGTGCCGATTCGACCGTGCCATCAGCGATAAGTTTGGCCGCCTCGACCGCC
>JBBSIY010000214.1:0-6557 GCA_038257785.1 Lysobacterales bacterium | reverse complement strand
GGTGTTCATCGGCATCATGATGGTCTGCGCATTTATTCCGATCATTGGTTCCATTGGACAAAGCCTGCTGTTTCCTATTTTTGGCGCAGGTCTGATGGTCGGATGCGACGCTCTGCGGCGCGGTCAGCCGCTCGAGTTCGCTCACTTGTTCGTTGGCTTTTCGAAGAATTCTTCCCAGCTGCTTTTACTGGGCGCGCTCTATTTGGTCGCGGTGATCGTTGTGCTGATAGTCGCGTTCGTGCCGACCATCGGTTTGCTTGGCGGCATGGCGATGTTTGGTGCCGGTGACCCGGACGCGCTGATCGACGCAATGGGGCTGCCGCTGCTGATCGGCGTGCTGATCTACATGATGCTGCTCGTCCCCATGCTGATGGCGATATGGTTTGCGCCGTCGCTAGTTATTTTCAACGACATGCAGGCCGTTGACGCGTTGAAGGCAAGCTTCCGCGGCTGTCTGCGCAATATCTTGCCGTTTTTAATTTACGGCTTGGTCGGTATGGTGCTCGCCGTCGCTGCCACGTTGCCGCTGTTGCTCGGCTGGCTGGTGCTCGCACCGGTGATGATCACTTCGACGTATTGCGCGTATCGAGACATGTTTTACCGCGCGTGACGCTTGCGCTGACGCGCGCATCGCGCATGCTCGACACCACCATTCGGGCGGCGACGCCCGAAGGCATTGAGCTTGAGATCCGCCCTGCGGGTCCCGTTCCGCGCGCACTGGCGTGGCTGGTCGATTTGCTTTGGCGAGTCGCGGTGCTGTTCATTGTCAGCCTGACGCTGGGCTACTTCGGCAAGCTTGGGACCGGGGTGCTTCTGTTGACGTGGTTCACCCTCGATTGGATTGCGCCAGCGTGGTTTGAGGCCTACTGGGACGGCGCCACGCCCGGCAAGAAGGCGCTGGGTCTGCGGGTGATCGGTGAAGACGGCGCGCCAATCGGTTGGAACGCCGCGCTGTCGCGCAATTTGCTGCGCTTTGCTGACTTTTTGCCGCTGTTTTATTTTGGTGGATTGCTGGCGATGGTCTGCAATCCGCGTTTCCAGCGTCTTGGCGATATGGTGGCGGGAACGCTGGTGGTACACGTTGATCCAGCGCTAAGCAGGCGTCAAATCCCAGAAACAATGGCACAGCCGCCTCGACGCGCGCTGTCGGCCGATGAGGCGCGCACGGTGGTTGACCTTGCTGAGCGCGCCACTGAGCTGGGTTCGGAACGTACCGACGAGCTGCTCGTGCTAGCCCAGCCCTTGCTCGGTGCGCTTGAGAGTCAGTCGAGTCTGCGCGGCATCGCGCACTATTTGGTCGGTTCCGAGAGCGCCCCAACGCCGCCCAAACTATCCGCGCGTCCGCCGACTTTGCCAGCCCTTAATCCAACGCCAATCAATCCAACGCCAATAAACCCCACGGCGACCAAACCAGCGGCGGCGGTAGACGATGCGTCAAGCTGAGTTTGAACGCCGCTATAGCGGAGACTGGGCGCGCTTTGATCGCTGGCTGCAGCGCCGCGCGCTGCGACCAGGCGCTAAACGCGCAGTGGAGCAGCGTCTGGGCGAAGACGATGCGGACCAGCTGGTGGTCGCCGACATTCCTGCACGCTACCGCGCTCTGTGCGCACAGCTATCGCTAGCGCGTGAGCGTCGCTATGCCCCGGCCCTGATCGAACGCCTGCACGCCTTGGTACAGGCGGGGCACCACGTGCTTTACGGTGCTCAGCCTAGCGGCGGACTTGGCTTCGTGGCGTTTGTCAGCGGCGACTTCTCACGCCTCGTGCGTCAGCAGTGGCGGCCGATCCTGCTAGCCGTGGTGTTGTTTTTTGGACCGCTGCTGGGCTTGATTGCGGCCATTCAAATCCATCCAGAACTTGCATCAGTCATCGTCACGCCCGAGCAGCTAAGTCAGGCTGAAACCATGTATCGCCCGGACGCTGAGCGCTTGGGTCAGCGGCCTGCAAGTTCGGCTGTAGAAATGTTCGGTTACTACGTTGCCAATAACGCCAAGATTGGCTTCCAAACCTTCGCCAGCGGCGTGCTGCTGGGCTTGGGCAGTCTGTTTTTTTTGATATTTAACGGCGTTGTCTTGGGCACGGTGATTGGCCACCTGACCGAGGTTGGCCTAGGTCCACAGATTTGGTCGTTTGTCGCCGGTCACAGTGCGCTAGAGCTAACCGCTATCGCTATTTCGGGCGGCGCAGGATTTAAGCTCGGCTGGGCGCTGCTTGCACCCGGTCGGCGCTCACGTCGCCTAGCGCTGGTAGAAGAGGGGCGGATTGGCTTGCGGCTGGCCGCCGGTGCGGCGCTGATGTTTATTGCGGCAGCCGCAGTTGAGGCGTTTTGGTCACCACTGGTGCTGCTCGATCCGCGGCCCAAGTATTGGGTCGGTGTGCTGGGCTGGCTCCTGCTAGGGATCTACTTGCTGCAGGTGGGCCGCCGTGCGCGTTGAAGCGCTAGCCGTCACCTTGCGCGCGCGACAGGGCTGGGAGGCGATTGATCTCGGTTTTCGCATGGCTGCCTACTGGGCGAAACCGCTGTGGTCGGTTTGGCTGGTGATCTACCTGCCCCTTGCATGTGCAATTTTGCTGGCGCTCCGCGACCAGCCGTTGGTCGCCGCGCTGCTGATCTGGTGGCTAAAGCCCATGCCTGACCGCTTCGCGCTATTTGTACTGAGCCGTCGGGTGTTTGGGGACCCTGCTTCGTTGGCGCAAACCTTGGCCGCGTGGCGCAGCGTGCTAAGCCCGGGCCTTTTGCGCGCTCTCATCTTGCGGCCGTTTGGCTGGGACCGCAGCGTGCTACAAGCGGTGCCGCTGCTCGAGCGACAGCGCGGGGCCGCCGCTCGAAAACGCACCGGCGTACTCAACCGACGGCTGGGCGGTCATGCCATGGCGCTGGCGTTTGTTTGCCTGTGCTTTGAGCTAGTGCTGATGATTTCAATTGCCATGATCGGCGCGCTGCTCATTCCAGCTGCAGAAGTGGGCGGAGCAAGCGCAGAGTCTGGCTTTGCCGAAGCGCTGGGTGTCGAGTGGTGGGGCCTTGGCGCAACGCTCGCCTATGCTGCAGCGGTGGCCCTAGTCGAGCCGTTCTTTGTGGCCGCCGGCTTCGCCATGTATCTGGTGCGTCGCACCCAGCTTGAAGGCTGGGATATTGAGCTAGCGCTGCGGCGCGCGGCGGTGGTGGGCGCTGACAGGCGGGTTGTGCGCACGGCGTCGTTGATGTTGATTTTCGTAGTCGGCGCAGTGATTGGAGCCGGCGCCCTAGTTTCACCGACGGCGAATGCTCAAAATTCAACCGACGTGTCTGCGTCCATCGAGCACGTTGACGCGGCTAGTGACGCGCAACCCGAACAGCCTACAGGTCCACCTGCAAACAACGCGATCACTAAACGCAGTCTTCGCTCATTCGACGAACAAGCGGACGGCGCGTCGGCCCCGCCGCCGCCGCTCGATAGCGCTGCGCGGCGCACCGCGCTGGAGATTTTGGCGCATCGCGAATTCGGTCGCGAGGTCGAGCATATGCGCTGGCGGTTGGATATCGGCAAAGACGAGCGTGAGCCTTCTGCGGCCAATATCGACTGGCTGCGGAAGGTGGGCGACTGGTTGGCGGCGGGCTTGCGCGTAGCCGCGTGGCTGCTGCTTGCCGCACTCGGTATCGCGGTGATCTGGCTCATGGCGCGGCATTTTGGTGATGCGCAGCTGCCCATCCTGCGCGACCTACCGCCCAGTCAGCTGTTTGGCTTGGAAATTGATCCCGACTCATTGCCCGACGACGTCGTGGCTGCGGCACTCGCTGCGCTGAACGAAGGAAGGGCGCGCGATGCGGTATCGCTGCTGTATCGAGGCGCACTTTCTTTTCTAGTGCACGAATGCGCGATGCGGATCAGTGAAGGCGCTGTCGAAGGTGAGGTGCTGGGTCTCGCCAAAGGTCTGCTGTCAAAACCCGCGACTGCGCATTTTGAACAGCTGATCGCCGCTTGGGTGGCGATTGCGTATGGCCATCGCGAGGTCGACGTCGATCATCTACGCGCGCTGTGTCACGCGCATCGGCGGTGTTTTAACGCCGCGCTTCCGACGCCGCCGCCCGTCCCGCAGGGCGCGGCAGCGGAGCCGGCGGAAGCTTCCACATGAGGCATAACTGGAAGCTGGTGTTTGGTATTTTTTGCGCGCTGGTGCTGATCGCAGTCGGCCTCTTGCGCGTACTGGAAAAACTGCCAGTCACGTCCAAGGAGAGCCCTTCAGCGGAGGCGCAGCGCAATCGGTTTTTGGCCGCGCAGCGTCTGCTGACGGCGCTCGAGGTTCCATGGCAAGAAATTCGCGGCCTGCCGACCGAGCTACCCACGGGTCCTGGCGCGAGCGTTGTCTGGCCCTCTGGTCGCGGCAACCTTCCGCGCCACACGCTGGACGCGGTCGAACGCTTTGTCGAATCGGGTGGGCACTTAATCGTTGAAGCCGGCTGGTGGGAAAGCGATCTGCTCCTCGAACGCTTTGGCATCGCTCTCCACGAACTCGACCTCGACTACTACGAAGACGACTACCAAGAAGATGATGGCGATACGCAGGAGCAAGCCGTACCGACGGATGAAGTCGCCTCAGCGGATTGCCGCTGTGACGCGACGCCTGACTACTCGAGCTTTATTCGCAGCGGTGCTCTGCTTGGCCAACCCGAGCTTTGGCTGGAGCTACATGGCGGTAACTGGTTGACCAGCGAGTTGCCTCCTTTGGCCAGCATGGGTCCGCCCGAGGCGCCGCGTTTGCTGCATCTTGGGCGCGGTGCAGGGCGGATCACCGTTGTGACCGGACTTCATCCGTTCACCAATGATGGCTTGGGTGCCGCTGACAATGCGGAAGCGCTAATGCGCCTGATCGACCTGCCGCAGCAGGCAAGCAGCGTGCTGTTCGTACGCCCGCAGCCGGGCGGTCTCGGCGACTGGCTGCGCACGTATGCCTGGCGCGTGATCGCCGCTGGCGCATTGCTGTTGCTGCTCGCGCTTTGGTCAACGATGCCACGGTTCGGTCCGATTGCCGCCGACCCGCAGCCTAAACGACGACGGCTGCTAGACCATTTGCTCGCCAGCGGTCGCCTTCTGTGGCGCCATCAACAGCAGGCAGTGCTCGCCACCGCTGCGGCGCAGACGGCGCTTGATCGAGTACGGGCCGAATACCCGCACACGCGCTGGCTGCCCGCGGCTGAGTTGGGCGTTTTTCTGCAGCGTCGATTTGCGTTTGATAGCGGAGTTATTGCTTTGCTGCTAGCCCCCGAGCAGGTGCGGCACCCGGCCAGCATGACCACGCTAGTGCGCGCCTGCACACATATTCACAACGAGCTGGCGCCGCGCCGCGCTGCGCGGGCCAACAGTCCGCTATACGACCTCTAACCATGACTTTGCGAGAACACTGATGTCGAACGCCTCGATTCCTGCTGAGACCATTACCCGCGCGCAGTCAATTTTGACCTCGCTGCGCGAGGAAATAGCGCACGCGTTTATTGGCCAAGCATCGGTCGTCGATGAAATCTTGATCGCACTCTTGGCCGGTGGACACGTGCTGATTGAGGGCGTGCCTGGCTTAGGCAAAACATTGTTGGTGCAAGCGCTGGCGCAGGCCATCGGCGGACGCTACGCGCGCATCCAGTTCACCCCTGACTTGATGCCTGCCGACGTCACCGGCCATACGCTTTACGATCCCGCCAGTGGCCAGTTCACCACGCGGCGCGGGCCGATATTTGCCAATCTGCTGCTGGCCGACGAGATCAATCGCGCACCAGCCAAAACACAGGCGGCGCTGCTGGAAGTCATGCAGGAGGGCCAAGTAACCATCGATGGCACCGCGCATCGGCTCGATCCGCCGTTTATGGTGCTAGCCACGCAAAATCCGGTGGAGCAAGAGGGCACGTATGCGCTGCCCGAGGCGCAGCTGGATAGATTTTTGCTTAAGGTGCTGATCGACTACCCAGACGCCGGCGAAGAAACCGATATCGTGAAGTTTGCCGTTCTCGGCCGCAGCGACGAGCGTCTTCAGCTCGATGGCGTCCGAAGTATCGTCTCGCTCGAGCTGCTGATGAAGCTTCGCTCGGTTGCCGCAGCCGTGGCGGTGGATGAGCGCGTGCTGGCGTACGCGCTGCGCATAGTGCGCGCCACTCGCGACTTCCCCGGCATCGCTATTGGTGCCAGCACCCGCGGAGCCATTGCGCTCGTGCGCTGCGGGCGCGCGCTGGCACTGCTGCGGGGGCGCGACTTTGTGACCCCGGACGATCTCAAGCAGCTGGCTCCCGCCGCTTTGCGCCATCGCATTTTGGCAACGCCGGATTACGCCATCGAAGGCCGCAGCCCCGACATGCTCATCCGCGAGCTTCTAGAAACCATTGACGCGCCGCGGCTCTGACGGCTGCCGCATCATTTCATGTTGATTCCCGCTCGCCCGCTGCTGGTTGCAACCGCACTGCTGCTTGCATTGGCGGTGCTTGCATCGTTCAAGCCCGCGCTGGATCTATGGCTGTTGGCCGGGGCGCTTGCGCTAATTGCCGCCGCCACACTGGATGCGCTGCGCCAGCTGCGTGCACCAGCGTTAGTGCTG
>JBBSIY010000213.1:0-6597 GCA_038257785.1 Lysobacterales bacterium | reverse complement strand
TTCAGCCTCGAAGAGAAGGAACCCGTCGACCACGCTGCATTGCTGATGGCGGCGCGCGAGCGACTCGAATCGCTCGAATGGAGTTCGACCATCCTCTTCGTGCCTGAGGAAGAGCGCAAGCGTCTGCACCAGGCCGTAAACCGCTATCACGATCCTGATCCGTTTGCGCATCGCAAAAAGCGCCGCGCGCTGAAGCGCGAGCGCAATTCGGAAAAAATCCGGCGCGAAGAGGACATGTTGAACACCACCGGCATCCGCACGCTGCGCGCCAAACCCGTGTTCACCACGCCGAACGTGTTTCCGCCCAAAGCAATACTTGATGACTCAGCGGCGGCATCGGACGCGCAGGACGCGCTTGCCGATGCCGCCACCCCGCTGTTGCGAGAAGCCGTAGAGCCGCAGCATTGCTACGTCTGCAAGCAAAAATACGCGCAGATTCACCACTTCTACGATCAGCTCTGCCCGGCGTGCGCCGAGTTCAATTTTCTCAAGCGTTCCGAATCGGCGGACCTAAGCGGAAGGGTGGCGCTATTGACCGGTGGCCGGGTGAAAATCGGCTATCAGGCCGGCATCAAACTACTGCGCGCCGGTGCCAGTCTGATCGTGACGACGCGTTTTCCACGCGACTCGGCACAGCGCTACGCGGAAGAGGTTGATTTCGCCGACTGGGGTCATCGGCTGGAAATTTTCGGCCTCGATCTGCGCCACACACCCAGCGTCGAAGCCTTCTGCGAGACCTTACTCGCGACCCGCCCACGGCTTGATTTCATTATCAACAATGCCTGCCAAACGGTACGCCGCCCGCCGGAGTTCTACGCCCACATGATGGAGGGCGAAACCGCGGCGCTGCACGACATGCCGGAGCCGGTGCGCCATTTGCTGGGCAGCTACGAAGGGCTGCGCAGCATCGACATGCTGGCCGATGCCACCGCACTCTCGACGGCGCAACATCGCTCGCAGTCAGCGACGCCGGGACTCACCCACGCGGCAGAGCTTTCGCAGCTGCCATTGCTGGCTGACGAGCTGCTAGGTCAGACGCATCTGTTCCCGGAAGGGCGGCTGGATCAGGATCGCCAGCAAATCGACCTGCGCGGGCGGAATTCGTGGCGACTGCTGATGCACGAAGTGCCGTCGGTTGAGCTGCTGGAAGTTCAGCTGGTCAACGCGATTGCGCCATTTATTATCAATGCACGCTTGAAACCGCTGATGTTGAAAACCCCGGAGCGCGATAAGCACATCGTCAATGTATCGGCGGTGGAGGGGCAGTTCTACCGCAATTTCAAAACCACTCGCCACCCGCATACCAACATGGCAAAAGCTGCCTTGAATATGATGACTCGCACTGCCGCGACCGATTATTTCAACGACGGCATTCATATGAACAGCGTCGATACTGGCTGGGTGACCGACGAAGATCCCATCGAGATTGCCACCCGCAAACAAGAACAGGAGCGCTTCCATCCGCCGCTGGATATTGTCGATGGCGCGGCTCGGATCGTGGATCCAATCATCGACGGCGTAAAAACGGGCACCCACGTGTGGGGCAAGTTTCTGAAGGACTATCGCGTCACCGACTGGTAGCCGGTAAGCGGGTGATTCTCGGCTGCGACACTAGAGTCGAAAATCGCGCAGATCGGTGCCGTCACCTCCATCGAACTTGGGCCACAGGCTGCGCGGAGACTGGGAAAAGCGCGGCCGATGTACGCGCAGCACGTTGAGCGCATTGATGGCATAGAAGACGAGGATGGGCCAGAAAACATATACGCTCATCCCATCAATAGTGGTCTTGAAGCCTAGGATCAAGATCGAGGCCAGCATCAGCGCAATGAACCCGCCGCCCACCACGATGCCGGTGTATAGACGATCAAAGGTCAGCACGCGTCGGCGAACCTTCTCCAAGCGCATGGCGGAGGGCAATGTCCATATTTCATGTACCCGTTCGAAGATTGACCAGGCGAAAGGCAGAAACACCCAGCCACCCAGCTGCCAGAAATTTTGCAGAAGCTGGGTCACTTCCGGATACAGCAGCAGAATAGCGGCCACCGCGATCGGCAGCAGCCACCAGGGTGGCGGACGCTTCAATCGACTGGCGATATCAATCAGCGTGCCGCTCATCATCAGAGTTGCGCCGTCGGCAATCACCACGTATAGCAGGGAATTGAAGTCCACCAGATGGGCGCTCTCTGGCGAAATGATGGGTGCCAGAATCAACCAGAGAACACAGGCGATGACGGCGAGTTCCGGCAGCAGTTTGGCTGTCAATCCGCCAGCGGTCGGTGTGGCGTTGGTTTCGACAGTGCTGGCCAAGCTGAGACTCCTCGGAGCTACGGTATAGATCGTCCCATTGGATGCTGTTTTGTGGGTTCCGTGTTAACGATAAACGCAGATTACGCTGCGTCGGGGCCGCGCAGATGGGTTCAGTCAAAAATTGCAAGGGAGCGCGTGTAGTCAATGAGCCAATCAGATCAGCAAACGCCAGAGCCGGTCGAAACAGTCAGAACCAAGGACGACATCGTCCTTACCCATGCAGAGCAGGTGCGCCCGGAAGAAAAGCTATTGCCGATGCTTCGTCGCTATCCGGTTATCGCCGGTGCGCTGACGGGGCTGATTGTCAGATTGGCATTTTCTGGTGAGGCAGGAACATATTGGTCAGCGATGACCGCTGAGTTCATCTACGGCGCACCGATTTTGGTCGGCATGGTCACGGTTTACCTCGCTGAGCGGCAGAAACGGCGCGAATGGGGCTACTACATCGTCGCGCCGCTGTTGGCGTCAATGCTGTTTGTGCTTGGCTCGTTATTGATTTTGATCGAGGGCCTGATCTGCGCCGTCGTGATCGTGCCGATGTTCGCGATGCTTGGCGCGTTGGGCGGCATATTGATGGGCATCATCTGTCGTCTCACGAACTGGCCGAAAGGACGCGTCTACAGCTTGGCGAGCGTGCCGATTGTGGTCCTGGCACTGGCATCATTACTGCCATCGACGCCCGAAATTGGGTCGATCGAAAGGACCATCCATGTATCAGCGACGCCGGCCGCCGTTTGGCGCGTGATCAACGACGTGCAGGCAATTTCGGCAGATGAAATGAGCGCGTCGCTGGCCAGTAGAATTGGCGTTCCGATGCCGCTTTCCGGGTACACGGCGGAGCAGGAAACCAGTCGCGTGCGGCGTTCGAGCTGGGGCAAGCAGGTGTACTTCGACGAGGTCATCACCGACTGGCAACCAGATCGCTATTTGCGCTGGACCTATCGCTTCCATGCGGACTCGTTTCCGCGCGCTGCACTTGATGATCATGTCGTGATCGGCTGGCACTATTTTGATCTACTTGATACGGCCTATCGCCTAACCCCAGAAGCGGGCGGCACCCGCTTGACCACGCGCGTCAGCTATCGCATCAGCACGCAGTTCAATTTCTACGCGCAGTGGGCGGCGCAGCTGCTGATTGGCAATTTGAGCGAAGTCGGATTGCAGCTATACAAGACGCGCAGCGAGCAGGCTTCGGGCGCCAAAGAGGGTCTCCATGAACCGATAGCGCAGGTTATGGACTGTTCGAATTTAATAGCGCGTGATTGCGAGGCCAGCTTCAGCGGCAGTGGCAATCCAGAGGCCTTACGCGGGAGCTCGCGATGAGCGAAGATTGGGCGCGTCGTGGATTGCCGCGCCGCCTACGGCGGCTCGCAATGACGATTCGCGAGGGCGGGTGGTTCAAGTTGCCGGCTACATTTTCTAACCAAAAGAAACCACGCAATGACGCTGGCTGACGCCGGCGGCGACGCCCATCACGACGCCAGCGTCGGCCCCTACAAGGTTCACTCACTGCGGATTGATCGCGCCTCTGATCCGATGGCTGGCAAGGTGGTGTGGGACCCGGCGCGCTCACTCTGGAATGCGGGCATGTTGCTCGCTAGCCTGATTCTTGCGCCGATTTATTTTAGCTGGAGCGCGCTGCTGGTTTTTTTCGTCCTGCTCGAAGTGACGATGTGCCTAGGCCACTCCATCGGATTTCATCGGCGTCTGATCCATCGCACGTTCGGCTGCCGCAAAGGGTTTGAGCGGCTGTGTGTATGGCTGGGCACCTTAGTCGGGATGCAGGGGCCGATGTGGGTGATTCAGTCGCATGATTTCCGCGACTGGGCGCAGCGTCAGCCGAACTGTCATCCCTATCTGCGCCACGGCCAGGGCATGCTGAAAGATGCTTTTTGGAATCTGCACTGTCGGCTTCGGCTTACCCATCCGCCTGAGTTTGATGCGGGCCCCGGCATTGCCGATGACGCCTTTTATCGGTTTTTACAGCGCACATGGATGCTGCAGCAGCTAGCGCTTGGGTTAGTCCTCTATGCCGTAGGCGGAATGCCCTGGCTGGTGTGGGGCATAGGCGTGCGAGTAACCGTTGGCGTGTCGATGCACTGGTTTGTAGGCTACATCTGTCACTCGCACGGACCGCAGAGCTGGATCGTCAATCACGGCGCAATTCAGGCGCACAACGTACCGTGGGCCGCGCTTTTCTCGATGGGTGAGAGCTGGCACAACAACCACCATGCGTTTCCCGCATCGGCACGGCACGGTTTGTATTCGGGGCAGATTGATCTGGGTTACGAGCTGCTGAAGGTGTTAGCGAAAGTGGGCTTGGTCTGGGACATTCAAACGCCCAAGAATTTGCCGCCGCGGAGTGGCATTACGCCGATTGGTGATGCTGCGCTGCGGGCGCTGCCTGAGGTTGGCTAGCGGAATTTTTTGGTTGTCGGAATGGATGGTGATTTAATTTTCTGCACGCGCGTTCATCGTCATTGCTAGATTTCAGTTTCCATGGAACCTGTCGGCTGTGCCATTAGCCATTGCATCTGCGAATTGTCATTGCGAGGCCGGTGTCATCGGCCGTGGCAATCCAGTTTGCGCGTTGCCGCTTTGTAGGTTTCTACTCGCTGGGTTTCGAGCCCCGCTGAGGCAGACGAAACACAGCGAGATAGGTGAGTCGTATCAGTGAGTCGACCGCCTATCGGAGAATGCTGAAGGTTGCCCGCTAAGGCAACACCTCAAACTCAACCCGCCCATAAGCACCCCGCGCATCCAGCGCCAGCATCACCACCTCACCCTGTGTTTCGAGCGCTGTTCGCAGAGTGGCGCTGCCGCGGGTACTGCCTATCAACACACCATTTGCGAGCCAGCGGACGTCGCCTTGCGCGCCTAAGGCGCGAAGGTCTAGCGTGGGTGCGCTTGGGCTGTTCGGCGCGCGCCGGATTCGACTGCCGTCGATGACGCCTGTGATGCGCAACGATGGCGTTGGCGCGACGTCTTCAACACAGTCCGCGCTCAGTTTAGGCAGCTGCTGACCGGCGCGTTCGCGCGCGGTAAGCCAGGGCTGGGCGAGGATGGGCCAGCGCGGAATTTCTACATTTCGCGCGATGTGCTTTTGTGAACATTCGCCTGCGACTCGGCGATTTGTGCGCGTTTCGAGCTGATATCTGATGAACGGATCGACGGTCGTCTCATCACGTCGCGCAAGCGTGGGCGGGATCGTGCCATCCAGCACCCAGGCCTCAAACGTGCGCGCGCAGTCTGCTTCCGCCGTTTGTTCGGCGCTGCGGCCGAGGGGCCAGCAGATGGTGTGGCTGGTGACACTGGGGGGTTTCGGAGCGGAGTCGCTTCGTAGTTCGCGAGGCAAGCCATCGGCGATGGCGAGCAGCAAGGGCAGGGCGCTGATGGCACCGTAGTGACCGGGCGATGGGGTGCCATCTGGACGCCCTACCCACACGCCGATGCTGGCCCCGGCGCTGCTGCCGATAGCCCACGCGTCGCGAAAGCCATAGCTAGTGCCAGTTTTCCATGCGAGCGCCTGTCGATTAGACGTGTCGAATCTACCAGACGCCTCGCCAGGTCGAGGCGCTGTTTGCAGCATTTCACGCACGATCCACGCGGACCCGGCGGACAGAAGAATGCGTGGCGTTGAGCGTTCTTCTCGCGTCAATCTGAGTGCTTCAGAAATTCCGCCGCGCTGCAGACCGGCGTAGGCCGCAACGAGGTCTTCGAGCCGCGCTTCAGTGCCGCCTAGAATCATCGCTAGATTCGGCCGCGCGCCGTGCGGCAGACGCAGCGGCAGTCCCGCGTGTGCGAGGCGGGCGGCAAAGCGCTCAGGTCCGACGGCTTGCAGCAGTGCAACCGCTGGCACGTTCAACGACTGTTGCAACGCACGCGTGATATCGACGGGACCGTGAAAGCGCCCGTCGAAATTACCAGGCATGTAGCCATCGAAGTCCTGTGGCGCATCCACCAGCAGGCTGCGGCTGTGGATGAGGCCATCGTCTATCGCTAGTCCATACAAAAACGGTTTCAACGTCGAGCCCGGTGATCGCCACGCCTGCACCATATCGAGGTGGCCAAAGCGCTCGTCGTCGCCAAATCGGCCAGCCCCAACATATGCGCGAATCTCCAAACTGCGAGTGTCGGCGACGAGTACGGCTGCCGAGCTTCGCGGCGGCAGCGCCTGCACCCATGCGCCGACGCGCTCTTCCAAGCGACGCTGCAATTCGGCGTCTAGGGTGCTGTGAATGCGACGCTGCTTTGGATTTTTGTTACGCAACCGCTGTGCTGCAAGCGCGG
>JBBSIY010000212.1:0-6600 GCA_038257785.1 Lysobacterales bacterium | reverse complement strand
GGAGGTCGTCGCTGGTGGCTGGCGGAAGTCGCACATGAGTATGAATTGCGTTCGTGGAACGCGGACTACCCAGCGATTGCACAGCTAGCCCGCGCCAGCGACAGCCTGGGCCTATGCGTGTTTGCGCGCAGCAGCAGCGAAAACTTCGAACTCGTCGTGCGCGCATTTCCCTGCGGCGTTGGCATCAATGAAGACCCTGCCTCAGGCGCGGCGAACGGCTTAATCGCGGCCTACATAAAGCAGATGCAACCCGCAGGCCCGCTTGCCAAAGGCTATCGCGTCAGTCAGGGCCGCGAACTCGGCCGCGACGCGCTGATTGAAGTTCGCTATGACGAATCCGGCAGCAGCTGGATCGGCGGGCAGACGCAAACGGTGATCGACGGCGTGGTCGATTTTCCGTGGTCTGACCGACACGCCGAGACTCGCTAAATGAGCGATGAGCGAGCGCGCGTGTCGATTAGCGGTCAATGCCTGTGCGAATCGGTCCGTTTTGAAGCAAACGCACCCAGCAAGTGGATGGCGCACTGTCACTGTAGCCAATGTCGGCACGCGCATGGTGCCGGTTTCGTAACGTGGATCGGTTTTGAGGAAGCTCGATGCGTGATCACCGATAGCGCCCAGACACTCTGCTGGTATGACTCTTCAGCGTTGGCGCAGCGCGGATTCTGCAGCCGCTGCGGCAGCATGATGTTTTTTCGTTCCGGCCGCTGGCCGGGTGAGCTGCACATTGCGGCCGGCACGCTAGCCGATCCGCCAGACCGTTCACCGCAGTCGCATGTGTATTGGAGCGAACACGTCGAGTGGTCGGGAAGCGATCTCGGCGACGGTTTGCCTCGCGAGGACTGAGCCACATGCCGCGCATCCTCGTCTTTCAACACGTCGCCGCCGAGCCTTTGGGCACGCTGGATCGGTTGATTCGTCATCGCGGGCATCGCATTCGCTTCGTCAATTTCGAGCGCCAGCCCGATGCTATTCCGGACATTGACCGCTACCGCGGGCTGATCGTCCTCGGCGGGCCGATGAATGTCGATCAACAAGCTGAGCGTCCGCATCTGCGTACCGAACTAATGGCGATTGAACGCGCCCTCTCGCAGGGTAAACCGGTGCTGGGCATCTGCCTAGGTGCCCAGCTGCTCGCCCACGCGCTGGGTGCGCCCGTGCGCAAACACGAGCAGCAGGAAATCGGCTGGTATCCGCTGCATCTCACGCAAGCTGGCGCGGCCGACCCGGTGACTGCCGCACTGGCGCCTGAAACCCACGTGTTTCAGTGGCACGGCTGCACCTATGACTTGCCAGACGGCGCCGTGCAGCTGGCGCGCACGCCGACCTGCGAGCAGCAGGCCTTTCGCTATGGCGAGTCCGCCTACGGTTTGCAGTTTCATTTAGAGATGGATGCGCCACTGATTGAACGCTGGCTCGCCAACCCCAGCTATGCCGACGAACTGGCAGAGGCCAAGCTGCCGCAAACCGCTGGCACCATTCGGTCCGAAACCATCGACCGCCTCGCCCACATGCAGCCGCGCGCTGACGCCGTGTTCAACGCGTTTTTAGATCAGATCGGCCGCCCGGCCCGCAAGCTTGTGCTGCCGTCGCGCTAAGCCGACTGGCTTCGTCGCAACCAAGCAAAACGCAATGTGCGGCGCTGCGCGCTTAGTAGGCACTTAGCCGTATTGGCAAGCTTTATATCCCCCGCGCACAACCCGGCAAATTTCGTGTGATGCTAGTCACACTTTGTCGTCGTTCCGAGGGGAATCCGAATGCGATTTTTGCTAGCCGCGCTGCTGAGCATGTTGGTGTGTTCCACGGTTTCAGCACAGGTAGTGACCGGCGAGAACCTCGGGCCTATTCCCGACGGCGGGCTGCCTGGCGGCATCGGCGGCGGCAACTTCGGGCCGCCGCGCGATGTGACCTTTAACGTGACCGGCCGAGTCGGAACGGTCTTTACTGTCTTCTACGTCGAATTCAATGTTGCCCACACGTGGGTTGGCGACCTGCGCGTGACCCTGATTGCCCCCAACGGCGTACCGCATGTGCTGTTGTCGCGCACCGGCGCCATCATGGAAACCAGCACGGGTGCCTCCGCCGATCTCGTTGCGGGTAACACCTACCGCTTTAGCGACACCACCGCCACCAACTGGTGGACACACGTCGCCAGCAACGCGGCGACTATTCCCGCCATCACCGCCCGCACGACAATTGAGGGCGGCGCAGGCGTGACCGCGCCGGCAGCCGTAACCTCGCTTGACGCGGCCTTTGCCTCGACGCCGCCAAACGGCATCTGGACGCTGCGCTTTGAAGACGGCGCCGCAACCGATACCGGCAACGTCACCCAAGCCGCTCTGTTTCTCGGCACCAGCGGCAGCAATCGCACCGTCACCACCGACGCCGACAGCGGCCCCGGCAGCCTGCGCGAGGCGATTACTAATGCGGGGACAGGAGATCTGGTCAGCTTCGCCTCGCCGTTTTTCGACACCCCGCGCACCATCAACCTGCTGACCGCGCTACCCAACATCACTCGCGCGATGGCGATTCAGGGGCCGGGCGCGCACCTACTCACGGTGCGGCGCGCCGACGACGTGGGCGATTTCAGGGTGTTTGAGATCAATGCGGGCGCGGCGACTGTCGGCCTGTCAGGGATGCGGATCAGCAACGGGCGAACCAGTGGTTTCGGCGGGGGAATTAGTTCCTCCAGCCCTTTAACCCTTGCCAATGCGCAGGTCTCAGGCAATCGCGCTGGCAACGCCGGCGGACTTGACCTTTTTCAAGCTGGAGCAACCATCGTTAACAGCACGATCAGCGGCAACCGATCCCAGTTCCAGGCGGGCGGTCTCTGGTACGAGGCTGGCGATCAGTCTCGGTTGCAGCTGCTTGGAAGCACCGTCAGCGACAACCAAGCGGGCAGCTTCCCGGGTGGAATTTTCAACTTGGCATCCGCCAATAACGCAGCAATGGAAATCGTCAATTCGACCGTCACCGGCAATCGTGCTGCGGAGAGTGAGGGTGGTATTTTGACGCAGACGCAAGTCAGCGCTTCATCATCAAGCGTGACGCTACGCAACAGCATCGTTGCCGGCAACCTCCCTGCCAATTTCGGCGCGGCGGCGAACGTCGGCACCGCCACCATCACCTCACGAGGCTTCAACCTCAGCAACAACTACGACGGCGTCGTCACGCCGCTGGCCAGCGACCGCACCGGCGATGCGCGACTCGGCCCGCTGGCGCTAAACGGCGGCACGGTGCCCACCCATGCGCTACTCGGCGGCAGCCTTGCACTCGACAACGGCAACGGCAGCGCCGGCCTGTCACTCGGCGCTGCACGCGGAGAGCCGCGAACCTTCGATATCGCCAGCATCGCCAACCCCATTGGCGGCAACGGCGCGGATATCGGCGCGGTGGAGATGCAGGCGATCTTCGTCGGCAATACAAGCGATATCGGCGCTGGCAGCCTGGGTCAGGCGATCACCGACGCCAATGCCAACGGCGCAGGGCTAGACGACATTCTGTTTGCCGAACCGTTTTTTATCAGTCAAGCGCGCACCATCAACCTCGCCAGCGAGCTACCGTCCATCGCCAGCGCGCTGACGATCAACGGCCCCGGGGCAAATTTGCTGGCGGTACGGCGCAACGCCGCAGCAGATTTTCGCGTATTCACCATCGTTGGTGGCTTGGCGCATGTGGGGCTGAGCGGCATGACGATCGGCGATGGGCGCGCTTCTTTCGGCGGTGGCGTACTGACCGACTCCCCGCTATCACTCACAAACGCGCGCCTTACCGGCAATACGGCGCTGCCGGGATCGACGGGAGGAGGCCTGTTTCTTGCGGCCGACGGCTTCATCAACAACAGCACGATCGACGGCAATACCGCTGTAGGCGGTGCTGCAGGTCTTGTTTATTTTGGTAATTCTGGTCGTCGACTGCTGATTGAAAACTCGACCGTAGGCTTCAACACGGGGGGAGGTGTGATTGGCATATCGAGTAACGGACCAGCGATTCTTGAGATCATCAGTAGCAGCATTGCCAACAATTCTGGCGCAGGGCTATTTGCGATCACCCAAAGCACAGGCACCGCATCGCAAATCCAACTGCGCAACAGCCTGGTCGCTAGCAACCAGCCGCAGAACTTCCAGCTTCAATCTGTCGCTGGGCCAGCAACCATCGTGTCGCGCGGATTCAACCTGACCAACACCAGCAGCGCGGCCTTTCTCAACCTGCCTTCCGACCAGAACAGCGCCATCGCCGGCCTTGGGCCTTTGACCAACAACGGCGGCCCCACACCGAGCTTCGCGCTATTGCCTGACAGCGACGCGCTGGACGGCGGCAACGCCGAGGGCGGCAGCTCGCTGACCGATCAGCGCGGCACGGGTTTTTTACGCAGCGTCGATCTGCCCGCGATCTCCAACATGATCGGCGGCGACGGCACCGACATCGGCGCGTTTGAGGCGCAGGCCGATCCAACGCCGCGCCCCAATCTGATTTTCCGCAACGGGTTTGAAACCATTCCGCCCCCGTGATCATGTTGACCGTTTTGCCGGCGGCCAGCGAGGATGGTGGAAACCGCGCACCTAGCGATTCGCCAAACCTGCAGGCCGGCGTGCGCGACTCACCCGCGCTTTTTTGAATTTGCACGCGCCGCCGCTGTAGCGGCGCTAAGTTTGCGCAAGACGGCTCTACCCACCTCAACGCGCGGGTTCCTCGCGCGTCCTCGACGCCTGTCCACGACGGCTGGATTGCCTCGACCGATGAGGCCGGCCTCGCAATGACGATCTGATGGCTTTCTTCCATCACCAACTTGCGCGATGGTTCATGGAGGTAGTTCTGGCTCCGGCTCCATAGCAAAACCGCAGGCGCCGCCGCGGACCGTAACTCCCCACACGGTCATTGCAAAGCGCCGCAGGCGCTGTGGCAATCCACAGCGGGTCATGCGGGACAAAAGCAAGCGGACTAAGTGCCCGCTCCTGCGCGGCCTAAGGACGCGCCCGGCCCGCGACATCCGGTCGCGGGCGTTCGAAGCAGAGCGCGTTGGCTGATGCCGACTCGCAAGCGCTGATTCTCACCCAGGTGGCCACGTCATTTGGCGGCCGGCCAAGAGGTGCAAATGAATGTGATAAACGCTCTGTCCGCCGTCCGGATTACAGTTGAATACGGTGCGATAGCCGGCGTCAGCGAATCCTTCGCGCTTGGCATATGCGGCGGCGGCGAGGATGAGTTTGCCCGCTAACAAATCATCGCCGGGCTGCAAATCATTGAGCGTAGCGACGGGTCGCTTCGGGATGAACAGCACGTGGATCGGTGCCTGCGGCTGAATATCGCGAAATGCCAGCACATCGTCGTCTTCGAACACGATATCGGCCGGAATCTCACGTCGAATGATGCGTGTAAACAGGGTATCGCTCATGGTGGCCTGACCTCGCTTATCAATCGAAACTTGCTGTCCAGCTCAGCGTGGCTACGCTAACCGGTGAGGGCCGCTGCACAGGCTGAACATCTTAGTTTGCCAATTCGTGACGCATACCGAAGGCGTGCGCCAAGGTGCCGCGATCAATGTATTCCAGCTCACCGCCCAGCGGCACGCCGTGCGCTAGGCGGCTTGGATGCACGCCGTGCTGGCGAGCTAGCTGTCCGAGATAGTGAGCTGTCGCCTCACCTTCGACAGTTGGATTGGTTGCAATAATCAGCTCTCGGACCTCACCTTCGGCGAGCCGCGCTGAAAGCTGATCGAGCCCGAGCTCGCGCGGACCCAGCCCATCCAACGGCGACAGTCTGCCGAGCAAAACAAAGTAGTGACCGCGAAATCCCGTCGCCGTCTCAATTGCGCTTTGGTCAGCGGGTGATTCGACTACGCACAGCAGCGATGCCTCTCGCGAGGCATTGCGACAAATGGCGCAAACCGGCGCCTCTGTAAACGTGCGACAGCGCGCGCAGTTGCCGATTCGCTCCATCGCGTCGGCCAGCTTGGCAGCCAGCTTTCGGCCACCCTCGCGGTTGCGTTCCAGCAGCTGCAGCGCCATGCGCTGAGCGGTTTTCTGACCGACTCCTGGGAGGCAGCGCAGCGCTTCGATCAGCTCATCCAGTAAGGGTGCGGCGCTCAGAACAAGCCACCCAGATTCATGCCGGGCGGAATCGGCATACCGGCGGTGGCTTCGCTCATCCGCGCGCGGCTGGCTTCCTGAACTTTATTGACGGCATCGTTAAACGCTGCAGCGAGCAAGTCTTCGAGCATTTCGGCATCGGCTAATGCCGTCGGATCAATCCGCACGCTGCGGGTTTCCATCTGGCCATTCAAGGTGATTTTGACGACGCCGCCGCCCGACTGGCCGGTGACTTCGATGCCAGCGAGATCTTCTTGCGCCTTCTTGATCTGCTCCTGCATGCGCTGCGCTTGCTGCATGAGATTGGCGATAGGTCCACGCATAGGGTTTGCTCCAAGGGTTTCGGTTAAAACGTTCAAGAGTTAAGGCCCGTCGTTAAGACGCGTCATGCGGCCGAACTGAGCCAGCAACAATACGACCTTCGTACTGATTCAGCAGACGCTGCACCGAGGCATCGGCAGCGAAATCGCGCTCGGCATCATGCTGGCGCACATCTTGATCGCGCCGACTG
>JBBSIY010000211.1:0-6638 GCA_038257785.1 Lysobacterales bacterium | reverse complement strand
GCGCCTAGGGCTGTCCAAAGCCATCCGTAAATATGCCGACCAGCGTGCTGCTGAAACTCTCCTCATTGTTGGAGGGCGCGGTATCCAGCACAAAATCGGGTGACGCCGTTTGATTGATCGCATCGGTGGTCAGTAGAACCACCCGCGGCAGGTTAGCTGGCCACAACCCAGAGACCACAAAGTCAACGCCGCCGCCTGATGGCAAATCGAGCGTCTGCACCATGTTTCCGCTGCCGCTAAGCGTCGGACACACGGCGTTGCCGATCGGCTCGCAGGTCCACGCCTGCGAAGCAAGAAGTGGGTTGATATCCACCCGCAATTCCGTGCCGAACGCCGTGTCAGGCCCGGTGTTGCGAACTTCGACTAGGTAGTCGATGGGCTCAGCACCGACTACCGCAGCGTTCATGCTGATGACGTTTACCGAAACATCAACCAGCCGCAGAACGGCATGCGAAAGAACGTTCGACTCACTGTTTTCGTGACTGCTGGAGTCACCGAAAAGCGCGATGACGTCACGTTCGCCGTAGCTCTGAAAGCTAATCGAACAAGCGAACTGAACGCGCTGTGCGGACGTTGAAACAGGTGTCGAGTTGGCACAGATCTCGCCACTTGATGCGGCAACAACAACGCTGCCGCCGACTGGCGCGGAGATGCCGCCGTCCACTTCGACGGTGAACACAGTCGCTTGTCCCAGTCTCGATGGACTGGGCGTGATGGAAAGCGCGCTGCTGCTGGCGCGGCTGATCGAAGCCAGTCCGAACGGCGAGAGAGAATCGACCAGGCCGCACACCTGACGCGGTGGTCCGGGCAGATGCGCACTGGTGCGATCAACAAATACACCGCTCTCGCCGTGCAGCAGGCGCAGCGCCAAAAACTCCTCATTGCTCAGCGCCTCGGGCACGTTCAAACACACCGTGAGCGGCGCCGTATAGACGGCCGTGGTGGTGATGTCGAACGCAGCGCAGGTGTCGCAGAGGCTGAAGCCTTGCGGCAGGTCTTCAGGGCCCAGGGTGATTGGCGAGAAGGTGGTGTCGCCTGCCGTGGTCACCGCCGGAAAGCTCACTGATCCGTCAGGCGATGTGACGACCACGCTGCTGCCAACCGGGGTTGGCAGGCTGTTATCGGGCACCTCACAGGCATCGCCGATGCCGTCGCCGTCGCTGTCTGGCTGCGGTGCGGCGGTCGGGTTTGTGTTGAAACCTGCGCTGTTGGTCACCCGACGCAGCCCGGTGCCATTGCGGTTGATCACATAGATCTCGCCATCGCCGTCATAGTCGGCCTGGAACACGATCTGCGCGCCGTCGGCTGTGAATGACGGCTCGGTTTCGCGGAATTGGCTAGTGGTCACCCGCTGCTGGTCGGAACCGTCGGCATTCATGGTGTAAATCTCGCCGTTGGTGCTCTCACCATGACGGAACGAGATGAACACGATGCGGTTGCCATCGGGGCTGTACGCGGGATGAGTATCGCGCCCGGTAGCTGTGGTGAGGCGCAGCTCGTCGGTGCCCGTTGGGCTGATGGTGAAGATGTCGTGGTTGGCGTTGCCGATCGTGCCGCGATCGGAATCAAACGCGATGCGCGTGCCGTCATGGTTGAACACCGGATTGTTGGCGGTGTTGCTGAATCCTGAGTTGGTGGTCAGCTTGGTCTGGTTCGCGCCATTGGCGTCCATGATCCACACATTGCGCTGTCCGCCTGCGCGCGAGGAGATGAAGGTGATCTTCGAGCCGTCGGGGCTGAAGGCCGGCGCTCTGTTGTTGCCCGAGATGTTGGTGATCTGGCGCAGGCTGCTGCCATCGGCGTTTATCGAGAAGATATCGTCGCGGCCGTTGAAGCGGTTGGAGCTGAATACGATGCGGCTTCCGCTCGCATCGAAACGGGGCGCGGTATCGCCCGCCGAATTGATGGTCAGCCGCTGGGCGGACCCGCCGTTGAAGTCAGTCGTCCAGATTTCCTGGTTGCTTATGCGGGTCGACGACATCGCGATGCGGTAGCCGTTGGAAACCGCCGGGCAGTTGTCGGCACCGTCAATCACGCCATCGGCGTCGGTGTCTGGTCGGCCGAAGGCCGCGAATGGGATGGTCTGCGCAGGATCCTCATAGGTGATTGCACTGCCGCCGTCGAGGTCCATCACGCGCGTGGAGAAGCGGCAGCCGTTGCCGGTGGCCGTACAGAGTTGGAATGCAATGCGCGTGCCGTCGGGGCTGAACCGCCCGTTCCCTCTGAACCCGCCGCTGGTGACCAAGGGCTCGTTGTAGAGCGCGACCACGCCGCTGCCGTCAGTCTTTGCGACGTAGAACGCGGTCGGAACGAAGCCGTCGGGATCGGGTCGGTTGCTGAACAAAACATGGCTGCCGTCGGGGCTGACGACCACGTCGTACTTGCCGCCAACCACGTTGCTCAATCGCAGGCGGCTGCCGCCGTTGCCGTCCATGCGATACAGATCGTTGTAACGCGCCCCTTGCGTTGCATCTCGACCGGACAAAAAAACGATGTCGCCATTCGGCAAGTATTGGGGTTCGTCATTGAAGCTGGTATCGGATGCCACGTCGGTAAGCGCCACGACGCTGCTGCCGTCGAGGGTGGATCGGTACACCTGCCGTGAGCCATTCGACGTGGCCTGCGAGGTAAACACGACCGAGCTACCGTCCGGGCTAAACGAGGGATTGTCGTGGTCGTCGCCTGACACGTCACTGCTCACTAACGGGTCAGACGTCAGCAAACGCGGGTTGCTGCCGTCGATGTCGATGAGCCAGACCTTGCCATCAAGGTCAGACGGCCCGCAGTTTTTGCGAAAGACGATCTTGGCGCCGTCGGGGCTGATCGCGAAGGTGTCGTTGAAGCACCCGTCATCGGTCAAGTTGGTCAAGCCCGAACCGTCAATATTGATCGAGTAGATCTTCGGCCCCGAGAAGGAGCTCGGACTAACGGTGAAATAGACCTTGCGCGAGGCCGCATCGAAGGTGAGGCCGCCAAAGGAGAAACCGTTGCCGAAGGTAGCCTCAAGCAGCAGGGCGGGTTGCGATCCGTCCAGATTATTGATCCATAGCCGATGGCTAGGGAACGAATCCAGACTGTTCTCACCCCAGACCACACGCCCGCAGTTGAAGCCAGCCGAACAGTCCACCTGTGCCCGCGCGGCGGTGGCGAGAAGCGCCAGCGTCAGCAGAACAACAGACAGGCAAGCGCGGCGGCGTTTGGCGCAAAACATGCGGGCGTTCCTCGTTGTGTTCGGCACCGAACGGCACCTATTGGAAGTGAACGAGGAAAGCTGGCGCGCGGGGCCAACGCGGGTGCGATTCGTTGCTTACCGTCTAAAACAACCACACCACAACCGCACTGGCCTGCCTGAATGAGCTTATTCGCACACAGTCGCTCCGTGAGTCCCGCGCCCGAAAGTCTAGATTCGCCAAGCGCGAACGCTCAGCAGCCGCGGCGTGAGTCGCATCAAAGGCGGTGTTGCGCCAGCTGCTGATAGATGGGCTCACACGCATCGGCAAGCCGCTTACCATCAGAATCCAGCGTTGGCGGTGCGGCGGGACCTGGCTCAAAGCCACTGGAGGCCTCAACCCGCGCATACCAGTGGCTAGCCCAAATGCCGTCGGTTTCGCGGCGTCCCGGCGACCACGCCAGCATGGCTGCGTCCCACGCAATATCAAGCGCGGAACAAAGCTTGCTCAGTGTTCGCTGCGGATCGGCAAGCACATCATTGGCGTCGATCACGGGTGGCGCGATGCCCAATCGCTGACATTCGCGCTCAAAAAAATCCGCTTGCTTCATCAAGCCCAAATCATCGAGCGTCACACGTTCGCGCTTGGCTCGGTATGACGCGATCATCTGCGCTGGATCGCGAATCAAAAACGCGTGGCGAAAACCCTGCATTTGCTCAGCGCCCACATCGCCGACCAGGTGATGCCACATGTGTTTTTGATACCAAATGGGACGTTGTTGTGGGATTGGCCCAGTGAGCGTTGCGAGCACGCTGTGCCACTCGCAGTCCATCGAAGCAATCACCTCGTCCGCCATTGGATGCGGCGCTCGGCTTTGCTTCAGGTACGCGCCGTAAAACGGCTCATCGCTGACGGCGGTGTCAGCACGACTGCCGAAGCTGCGCATCATCGCGGTGGAGATGTTGCGCGGCCCCGACCACATGGCGATGCGAATGGTCATACGACTTCGTTCTCGATGCGCTGCCGATAGAGCTGCTGCAAGCGTTCGACCATCGGCCCACGCGTGTCCGACAGGGTCCGACCGTCTACGTCGAAAACCGGCGCAATGCCGGCAAATGTTCCGGTGACAAACGCTTCATCCGCACCATAGACCTCGGTGAGAGAGAAATTCTTCTCGCGTGCGACGATGCCGCTGTCGCGGCACAGTTCCAGCACCACGCTACGGGTGATGCCGTCGAGACAATAGTCACCCGACGAGGTCCAGACTTCGCCTTTGCGAACAACAAAAAAGTGCGTCGAGTTGCAGGTGGCGACGAAGCCGTGCGGATCGAGCATCAGCGCCTCATCAAAGCCCGCCTTGGTGGCTTGGATGCATGCGGTGATGCAGTTGAGCTTGGAATGCGAATTGAGCTTGGGGTCTTGCACCGCGGGGTCGCCGCGACGCACGTGGACGGTGAACAGCCGCAAGCCGCGCGTGGCGGTATCCGGCGAAGGCTGCTTGAACTCAGCGATGATCACCACCGTGGCGGGCGAAATCACCACGCGCGGATCTTGATACGGCGTTGAGCGCACGCCGCGCGTGACCATCAAGCGGATGTGGCAGCCGTCGCGCATATCGTTAGCGGCCAGCGTGGCGTATAGCCGCTTCGTGAGGACATCGCGCGACACGCCGATGTCCATGTCGATGGCCTTGGCACCGGCATACAGCCGGTCAAGGTGGCGATCAAGAAACACAATGCGTCCCGCATGCACGCGCAGACCTTCCCATACGCCGTCGCCGAGCATGAAGCCGGAATCAAACACCGACACCATGGCTTGCTCACGCGCAAACAACGTGCCGTTGACGTCGATTCGAATACTTGCGTTTCGCGCGTCGGGTGTGTAGTGATGGGTGCCTTGCGTCATCGCGGTTCCTCAGGGTGTCTGTGTTTGCTACTTCAGCAGCTTGCGATGCGAGTGCACCGACATCACGATGCCAAAGCTCGCAAGCAGTGTGACCGCCGACGTGCCGCCGAAGCTCAGCAGCGGCATCGGCACCCCGATAACGGGCATAAAGCCGCTAACCATGCCAGCGTTGACGATGACGTAGGCGAGAAAGGTTAGACCCAACGCACCGGCGAGCAATCGAGCAAATACATCGCGCGATTCGGCTGCGATCCACAGCGTCCGACCAACGATGAAGAGACAAAGCGTGAGCAAGGCGAGCATGCCGATAAGCCCAAACTCTTCAGCAAACACGGCGACAATAAAATCAGTGGTGTGCTCGGGAAGAAAATCCAGCCGCGACTGCGTGCCCTCGCCCCAGCCTTTGCCGTAAAGCCCACCCGAACCGACGGCAATTTTTGACTGGATGATGTTCCATCCGGTGCCGAGTCGATCAGCTTCGGGATCAAGAAACGTGATCAGGCGCGCGCGGTGATACTCACGTAGGCCGTACATCCACACCAGCGGCGCGGTGAGTGCAGCGAGCCCGCCAAACAGCGCGATTCGCCACCACGCGATACCCGCCAAGAAGATGACGAACGCGCCGCTGGCGGCGACCAGCAATGCGGTACCAAGATCGGGCTGCAGGGCAATCAATGCGATGGGCAGCCCGGCAATCACTACGCACGCCGCCAAGGCTGTCCATCCTGGCGCGCGCGCTTCGCGATGCAGATACGCGGCAAGCATCATCGGCACGGTCAGCTTCAAAAGCTCACCGGGCTGAAGAAAAAAAACGCCGAGGTCCAACCAGTGGCGACCGCTACGGCCGGTTCCGAAAAAAGGTACCAGAAGCAACAGCAGCAAGCTGCCGGCGTACAGCCACGGTGTCCATATCCTCAGCTGTAGCGGGGGAACGCGCGAGATCAGCCACAGTGCACCGAATCCCGCCGCAACGCGTGCGGCTTGCGAATACACCAGATCAAGCCCGCCTGCGGCGCTGTAAAGAATCAGCAAGCCGACGGTGGGCAGCAGGATCAAGGCCAGCATCAGCGCCACATCGATGCGCGGCGCAAGCAAACGCTGGCCGAGGCGGATTGCTGAATGCTGCATGCTCATTTCGAGGCGCTCATAGCCACAGACTCACTGCGCCGCCCCACGCAACAGCCACGCGTCCAAAATGCGTCTAGCGACAGGCGCAGCCGCCTTGGAGCCGGACCCGCCCGACTCTACCACCACCGCAACTGCAATCCTTGGCGCATCGGCGGGCGCAAACGCGATGAACAACGCGCGATTGCGCAGATTGAACGGCAGTTTCTCGAGGTCAACGGCAGCGTCGCCGGTACGCCCCACGCGCTGCGCCGTACCGGTTTTTCCGGCTATCAAATAGGTCGCATCGAGCGCCGCCGTGCGTGCAGTCCCGGTGGGGCCATGCATCACCGCGACCATGCCATCCACTACAGCTTGCCGATGTCGCGGGTCGGCGACGGCCACGCCGACTTGCGCACGCGTAGGCTCGTCAACGATGGGCGCGTCAAATCCATGCTG
>JBBSIY010000210.1:0-6643 GCA_038257785.1 Lysobacterales bacterium | reverse complement strand
ACATTGCCTACCGCTATCAGGGCATTCCCACGGTTGCCGTCTATGAACTCTTCAACGAACCAACCACGCTTCAGGAGCCCTGGGGCGACACCGAATGGACCGAGTGGAAGGCGCTGAACGAGCAGATGATCGATGTGATCTACGCGGTGGATGATGAGGTCATTCCGCTGGTCGCCGGCTTCAACTGGGCCTACGATCTGACGCCAATCAAGATGTCACCGATCGACCGCCCCGGCATTGCCTACACCTCTCACCCCTACCCGCAAAAAGAGCAGCCCGAGCCCGCCAGCAAAGAGAACTTCTTTGCGCTATGGGAAGAAAAATGGGGCTTCGCCAGCAAGACCTACCCGATGATCTGTACCGAACTCGGCTGGGTGCAACCCGATGGCTATGGCGCGCACATTCCGGTCAAGAATGACGGCAGCTATGGCCCGCACATCGTCGAGTTCATGGAGAGTCGCGGCGTTTCCTGGACGGCTTGGGTATTTGATCCGCAGTGGTCACCCACCCTAATCAATGACTGGGATTTTGGACCTTCAGAACAAGGCGTCTTTTTCAGGGACGTGATGCAGGAGAAAGCGCGAAACCGAGAGTGACCGCCGATTGTTCCGAAGTTGGCGCGGTCTGGTCGGTCACGCTCGCGCCGGATCGCCGAGAAACACCCGCGCATAGCGCAGTCCGAAGTACAGGATGAAGCCGTAGCAAACCATCGGCACCAGGAAGGACGGCTGGATACCGACACTGTCGGCCACAAAGCCCTGCGCAAAAGGAATCAGGGCGCCGCCGACGATGGCCATACACAGCACGCCTGATCCCTGACCGGTGCGCAGTCCAAGACCGTGCAGGGCGATACTGAAAATGGTCGGGAACATGATCGAGTTGAACAGACCCACAGCGAGGATGGCCCACATCACCGCCCGCCCTTCGCCGAGGACTGTGAACAGGATCAGCAGGATCGCGCAGCCGGCGTTGAAGGCCAGAGTGACACCGGGACTGACCTTGCGCATGACCGCGAAGCCGATGAAACGGCCGACCATGGCTAGTCCCCAGTAGTAGGCGACATAAGTAGCCGCCGTCGCGTGATCGAGGCCGGCGATGCCGGGCTCAGCAAAGAAGCTGACCAGGAAACTGCCGATGCTGACTTCGGCACCGACGTAGAGAAAAATTGCGACGGCGCCCAGGATGAGGTTGCGCTGACGAAGCACCGAGGGGCCATCTTGCAAATCACTCGGCGCCGCTCGGTGTTCGATGCGAGGCAGGCGGGCGAAGGCGAACAACACCGCCAACAGCACTAGTGCCCCGGCCAACATCAAATAGGGCCCTTGAACGGTGGCCACTTCGGCCGCGCGATGGGCCGCGCGCTCAACATCGCTCATTGCAGCAAGATTTGCCTCGCTGACCACGGCCACACCGCCAAGAATCAGCAAGCCGCCGAACAGGGGGCCGACGGTAGTTCCCAACGAATTGAAGGCCTGGGTAAGGGTCAAACGACTTGAAGCGGTGCGCGGGTCGCCGAGCAGTGTGACGAAGGGATTGGCCGCGACCTGCAGGATGGTGATGCCCGAGGCGAGCACGAACAGGGCGAGCAGGAACAGCGCATAGCCCCCGCTTGCGGCCGGATAGAAGAGCGCGCAACCAATGGACGCGATCACCAGACCGGCCACCGCACCCTTCTGATAGCCGATCTTGCGGACGAGCCCGCCAGCCGGCAGCGAAACCACGAAGTAGGCTCCAAAAAAACAGAACTGCACCAGCATCGCCTGCACGTAGGTAAGCGTGTAGACCGATTTCAGGTGCGGGATCAGAACGTCGTTCAGGGACGTCAGCATTCCCCACATGAAAAACAGGATGGTAACGATCACCAGCGCGCGGACATTTGATTGGCCGGTGGCGGCTATCCCGCTGATGCTGTGGACAGGACTGTGGCTCATGCGTGCGACCCTCCCAGGTCCGTCCGATGCGGACGTGTCGCCGCATTGTGCTGCAGCCGGATCGTAATGACAACGCTGTCACAAATGTCCAAATGCCATATAGTGAGAGCCGGATCCAACGACCCGAGGGGCGAGGTATGGCGCGGGCGCGCATCGAGGACGTGGCCACTGCCGCCAA
This sequence comes from Lysobacterales bacterium, assembly GCA_038257785.1. Lineage (GTDB taxonomy): Bacteria > Pseudomonadota > Gammaproteobacteria > Xanthomonadales > Xanthomonadaceae > JANNWF01. The sequence continues at coordinate 4,534 of JBBSIY010000210.1, read as the reverse complement.
TGTCTCCATCAAGACCGTGTCGCGCGTGCTCAACCGCGAGGCCAACGTGCGCGCGGAAACCCGCGAGCGGGTCATGCAGGCGGTCAAGGCCCTGCGCTACACCCCAGATGCCTCAGCGCGCAGCCTTGCCGGCAACCGCTCCTTCAACATCGCGCTGCTCTACAACAACCCGTCAGACAACTACATGATGGGAGTGATCTCTGGCGTGCTTGAAGCGTGCGCGCACGAGCAGTACCACATGCTGCTCTGCCCTGCTGCGCTGGACGATTCCCGCCTGATCGAAGACGTCGACGAGCTGGTCGCCCGATCGCGGCCGGACGGTCTTCTACTCACTCCGCCGCTGACCGATTCGCCGGCGCTGCTGGCGCACCTTGTAGAACTGGCAATCCCGTTTGCCAGCATATCGCCACGTCTCCAGGAGGGCTGCCTGGGCGTAACCATGAACGAACCGGCGGCTGCCGAGCAGATGGTCGAGCACCTGCTCGCGCTGGGTCACCGGCGCATCGCACACATCATCGGCCACCCGGCGCACGGTGCCAGCAGCTGGCGACTGGACGGCTACCGCCGAGGCCTGGTCGCCGGAGGTTTGCCCGTTGCACCCGAGCTTGAAGTGCCCGGCGAATTTTCCTTTGAGTCCGGCGTGGCCGCAGCAAGGCAGCTGCTCGACATGCCCAATCCGCCCACGGCCGTGTTCGCAGCCAATGACGACATGGCTGCGGGCGTCATCCACCTCGCCCACGAGCGCGAGTTCCGAATTCCGCAAGACCTCTCGGTTTGCGGCTTTGACGACACGCCAATCTCGCGCCAACTGTTCCCATCCCTGACCACCATCCACCAGCCCACTGACGAGATGGGACGCATCGCCACCCACGCCCTGCTTGGCTTCATTCGACGCGGCGAGAACACCGGCGTCCAGCATGTGAGCCATACGCTCAAGGTGCGAAACTCGACCGGGCCAGCGCCATGAGCGCGCCCGAGGCACTGCCTACCCTGTGCCCCGCAGCCTTGCGCCGGGGGCGGGCAGAGGCGGCCTAAGGCCACCAATGCACCTCGCTGCAACCGATCACGATCAACCGAAACGAGCGGTCGCGATCGCCGAAATGCGCAACTTGCATAGGCTTGTCGGAATTTGCCCGCGATAACGGCCAACCGTCGTCAAGGAGTCCCACCAGAGATGATCCAGGACCCTCGCAGCCGAAGGACGGGCCGTCATCATCGGCTTGATGACCATGCCCTCGCTGCCGCTAGCGGTAATCTCAGGTTGGGTCGTCTTCGCCTTCTGCCAAGGCAGCTTCCGCATCGCTGACCAGTACGCGATTGACGTCTTGGATGTCCTTCACCTCGATGGTGCCGGCAGCTTGGCGCAGACGCAGACCGTTCACCAAAAATGTGTGCCGTGAATCGGAATAGTTGCGCTGCGCTTGGAACAGCTGCTGCTGGCTGAGCAGCACGTCAACGATGGTGCGGGTGCCGACTTCAAAACCGGCCTCAGTCGCTTCCAATGCGCTGCGTGCGGACACTAGCGCCTGCAATCGAGCGCCGATTTCGCTGATGCCGGCCTGCAGTGCGCGGTAGGCGTTGCGCGTCTGTCGCGTCACCGCGCGGCGCTCTTGTTCAAACTGATCGGCAACTACATCGCGGTTGTAGATGGTCTGCTTAACCTGTGCCTGCGTGCCAAAGCCCTCAAAAATTGGCACGCGCAAGGTGATGCCGATGCTGTTGCCGCCGTTCGTACTGTCGGCCGGAAACACAACGCCGTTAGAGCCGCTGCTGCCCCAGGTCGCGCCGTCGTTCCAGCCGGCAGACGCACTCAGCGTCGGCAAGTGCGCAGCGCGAGCGGTGTCAACGTCATGGCCAGCAGCAAGCAGCGCGTATTCGCTCGACAGCAATCCTGGATTTTTAGACAGCGCCCAATCCACCCACTGCTCCGCGTTCTGCGGCTCGGGCGTCATCGGCTCGAAGGTATCGTCGAGGCCTTTGAAGCCTTGCAGCGGCTGGCCGGTAATCTCGGCGAGCACTTCACGCGCATCGTCGAGCGCATTCTCGGCGGTGATGGCGCTAGCGCGCGCGCTGTCGTAGCGCGCGCGCGCTTCGTGCACGTCGGTAATTGCGGTGAGGCCAACTTCAAACCGCTGCTCGGCCTGATCGAGCTGACGCTTCACGGCACGCCGTTCGGCGCGTGCAAACACCAGCGAGTCGATGGAGTTGAGCACGCGAAAGTAGCTTTCCGACACGCGCAGCATCAGACCGTTGTTCGCGACGAGGTAATCTGCCTCCGCACGCAGCGCGCGGGCGCGGCTGGCGCGCAAACGCGTGTAGTTGGAGCGGTCGTAGATCGATTGACTGATGTTGGCGCCGTAGCTGCGGCTTCGCGTGTCGCTGTTACCGCTGCTGCGACCAAAACTGACGGTTCCATCTTCATTCGGTCGGGTGCCAACCGACGTACTGTCACCATCTTGATCGCGCAGACTGGCTTCGGCGCTGATTTGCGGCAGCAGCAGTGAACGCGTGATCGTTACCCCTTCGCCCTGAGCGAGCTTGGATGACTCGGCCGCCGCCAGCTGTGGATCACTCTGGCGTGCGAGCTCATAGGCTTGCATCAGATCAGCGGCCGAGGCACTTGCGCTGGCGAAGACGAGCAGCGCGGCAGCGGCCAGCGGTCGTAGGCGAAGGTTGAAGATCATCGTGTCGTCCTTGCAATCAATACAAATAGTGAGGAGTTAAAGCACAAACTTAGCGACCGGCGCGGCGCCTTGCAGATACGCCACGTCGGTCTCGAACAGGCTTTGCTCGGTCCAGCCAGCGCCACTGACAAGCCGGGTTAGCAGCAGCGCTTCCTGCACGGGCGCAGCGCCGCGAATAACAAACAGTCGGCCGCCGGGTCGGACCCAGTCAAGAAAACGCTGGGGCACTTCTGCGACCGCCCCAGTAATGGCGACCGCATCAAACTCGCGACCGGGATCAAAACTCAGTGCGTCAGCCTGCTGCAAGCGCACACAGGTGCTGCTGACGGCATCTAGCCGACTGCGCGCGCGCTCAACAAAGTCCGCATGAATATCGATGCTCAACACGGCGCGCGTGAGCTGGGCCAAACACGCGGTGAGATAGCCGCTACCCGTGCCGACTTCCAGCACGTCGTGCTCAGGCGCAAGATCAAGCGCTTGCAGGATGCGGCCTTCGACAATGGGCTTCAGCATCGACTGACCGTGCTCTAAGGGCAGCTCGATGTCGGCATAGGCCAGCTTGCGATGGCGCGGGCCGACAAAATCTTCGCGCCGAACATCGCCAATCGTGGCGAGCACGCGCGGATCGAGCACGTCCCATGGGCGAACCTGCTGTTCGACCATAGTGCGGCGGGCGGTGGCGTAATCAAGCGGCATGCGGGACTCCAGCCTATTTCGGCGAATACGGGAAAAAGGCCGACAAGTTTATCGTGCGGATGTGCAGCCTGCCGGTGACGCCACGCCGCGCGCAGTGCCGGAAGTCATCGGACAGGCGCGCGGTACAGCTGGCAGTGCGCTCAGACCTCATCACTTCAAACCGTGTTTGCCTCAACCCGCACGCGGAACCAGGCGGCGTAAAGCGCCGGCACAAACAGCAGGGTAAGCGCTGTGGCGACCAGCAGGCCGCCCATGATCGCGACCGCCATCGGCCCGAAGAACACGCTGCGCGATAGCGGAATCATCGCCAAAACAGCCGCCAGCGCGGTCAGCACGATGGGCCGGAAGCGGCGCACGGTAGCATCAACAATCGCCTGCGCTTTGGGGTGCCCGGCGGCGATGTCCTGTTCGATCTGATCGACCAAAATGACTGCGTTGCGCATGATCATGCCCGATAGTGCGATGGTGCCGAGCATCGCCACGAAGCCAAATGGCACCTGGAACAGCAGCAAAAACAGCACGACGCCGATCAAGCCCAGCGGCGCCGTCAGAAACACTAGCAGCGTACGCGAGAAGCTCTTCATCTGAAGCATCAACAGGCTCAGCACCACGACAATGAACAGCGGTACGCCGGCGACCACCGAACGAGACCCCTTGCCTGCGTCCTCCACCGTGCCCCCAGTTTCCAGCAAATAGCCAGCCGGCAGTTTCTCGCGAATGTCAGCCAGCGTCGGCAGAATCTGCGCCGTCACCGTTGCCGGCTGCAGCTTGCCGTAGACATCGCCGCGCACGGTAATCGTCGGCAGCTGATTGCGATGCCAGATCACGCCGGGCTCAAAGCCATACGTGAGCGTGCCAATTTGCGACAGCGGCACGCTGCGCCCGTTGGCGGTCGGCACCGATAGGCTGCCGATAAGGCTCATACGCGTACGCTCGTTCTCCGGCCCGCGCAGCAAAATCTCAATTAGCTCGTTGTTCTCACGGTACTGGCTAACCAGCGAGCCCGACAGCGAGCCGCGAATGAAGGTCGCTACCTGCGCTGAGGTCACCCCCAGCGCCCGCGCGCGCTCCTGATCGATCTCGACTTGAATTGTTTTGCTCGGCTCCTGCCAATCAAGATTGACGTTGCTGACGGCTGGGTTCTCGCGCACCTT
>JBBSIY010000209.1:0-6658 GCA_038257785.1 Lysobacterales bacterium | reverse complement strand
TTCGAGGAACGCGCGCGAGTAAACGCCCGGTGAGGAGTGGCCTTGGATATACAGAAGGTCGCCTGGATGCGATTCGCTAGGCGCGCGCCAGACGTGATTGAAGCCGACGTCATACAGCGTCGCTGAGCTGGCGAAGCTGGCGATGTGGCCACCCAAGTCCCCGGGCTTGCGATTGGCGCGTACCACCATCGCCATCGCGTTCCAGCGAATGAGCGTGCGGATGCGCCACTCGAGGCCGGCATCGCCGTCGGGCTTTGCTTCTAGGTGTGCCGGAATAGTGTTGATGTAGTCGGTGGTCGGCGAGAACGGCAGGTGCGCACCGGCGCGTCGGGTCACTTCCACCATGCGCTGCAGCAGCTGATGTGCACGCTCTGGGCCGTCGGTCTGAATCACCGCACTCAGCGCGTCGATCCACTCCTGCGTCTCAACTGGATCGATATCGGATTCTGGCGCGGCCGGCGTGTGATTCATGACTACTCCCTAAGAAATCTGCCCGTAAAAATCGGCGTATATGAAATCAGCGCCGCCTTGCCGCCTGCGGATGGGCGAGCGCTGCGCACGCGGAACGACGCGCGAGTTTAGCTCAGGGTCGCGCCCGGACGCAGGCGTATGGAAAACGCAGCGCTGCCGTGAGCGCTCATGCCACACGGAGAGGTCAGTTCACTCGTCCGTCGTTGCAGGGTGTCAGTTTTTGTTGAACGTGCAGGCGGTGCCTTGAAACCCACTTTCCTCACCGTCATTGCGAAGCGCCGCAGGCGCTGCGGCAATCCAGCTCTTGCTTTGCCGCCTTGTCGATGCGTGTTCGCACGTTTTCGTCGGCCTAGGTGGCCGTCGAGTTAACTGTCTTTGAGTCGCCAAAAAAAGGTATCCCAAAGAAATGCGACCCCGACGTGCCGCTCGCGACGAAGCCGCGAGTTCGCAGCGGTCGTGGGGGTTCGCCAGCACGTCCTGTGCTGGCGAAAACGAGCCCCATCCATGCGTGCTCCCCTGCGGGCCTAATCTCCCGGCCGCTGCCGCCACAAAGGGGGGCCGACGGCAACGGCAACGGCAGGCACGATGCCGATCACCAACAATCTAGGCGTTCATTGCGAGCCGCCGTCGGCGCTGTGACGATTCAGCACTTGCGCGACGGCTTCAAACAGAGGCCGCTAGCCGCTGCGCAACCGCATGCTCAAGACCGCCGTCCGGGTCAGCACGAAACGAATCAAGCGCAGCGCGGTTCCAGTCTTCGGCAATCTGTCCGTCAAGCAGAAGTAGCGCGCGATCCAGCAGGCGCTGCGCCACCTCCAAACCGTGCGTGGCCAGCAGCACCGCAGCGCCTGCATCCGCGCGTGCGCGCAGCTCGCGCTTGAGCGCAAACGCGGCCAGCGGATCTAGACCATTCAAAACCTCGTCGAGCACGATCAGCGCGGGCTCGCCAATCAGCGCCTGCACGATGGCGAGCTTCTGTCGCGTGCCTAACGAATACGTGTGCACGGGCGCGTCTAGCCATGGCGTTAAGCGCAGCGCCTCCGCCAGCTGCCACGTCCGCGTGAGCATGCTTCGTGCCTGCCGCAAATCAACGACAATTTCGATGCACTGACGACCGTTCAATAGCGGCGGCAGACGTTGGGGATCGATGGCGAAGCCGAGTTGAGCGCGTGCCTTCAGCGGCGCATCTCGCAAACACTGACCGGCGATTCGAACGGTGCCGCGCGCGCCGGAGGCAATGCCTGCAATCGCGCGAATTAGCGTGCTCTTTCCCGAGCCGTTGGGGCCAATCAAACCCGTTAGCTCGCCTTCGCGCAGCTGCATGTTGATGCCTTGCAGCACGGCGTGATCGCGATAGGCGACATGTAGATCGCGCACCTCTAAAGAGAGGTTCATCGGCGTAGGCCCCATTGGAACAACACGAACAGCTGAGCGCCGACGACGAGCGGCAGCAAGGGCGCAAGCGCTTGCACGGTGGCGGCGAGCAGGACGACGTGCAGCGTCATGCTCAGCGGTATGCGACGGGGCTGCGCGCGGTGCGTGCCGACCACGCCGATGTACAGAGCACCTACGATCAGCAGACCCACAGCAGCGACCAGCGCGACCGCCGCATTGGCGACGGCCAACATCAGCGCAGCCAATGCCAGCGCGCCGACCAACAGCCCGAGCAGTGGCACAAACAGACACTGCCGCAGCCATGTTGTCGCCGAAATCGGTTCGACCGCCAGCCAGCGCTCCGCTTGAATCACCACGCGCACCGCCCGCAGCCAGGCGCTGACGGCGCTTGCCATCAGCACCATGACTAGCGCGGCGATTGCCATTGCCGCTGGTCCGCGAGGCACCAGCAGGATCGCCACGAGCAGCGGAGCGAGGTGGCGCGGCGCTAGGCTTGCACCGGCTTCAATCCACTGCCATCGCCGCAGGCTGCCTGTCGCGGTGGAGGTGAATAGCGTTTCGCGTCGTCGCCCGCGGATGACCGGCGATCCGTCGATATCGCCTAGCCAATTGCCTAACGACGCTGCCGCGAGCGCGCAGCTGCCCAACACCAGCCAACCCATCGCGCTGGCGTTCGCAAGCAATAGCAGCGGAGCGATCAGCGCGGATTGCCATGCGCATCGCGTGGCCAGTGCAATCAATCGACGGCGACGCCTGATCGGGCGACCAATGGGCTGCGCACTTAGCCAATCGTCAGCCCAGCGCTGCCGCTGCGTGCGTCGCGCACGCCAATGATCGACGCCAAGTGCGACGATCACGCAGCACAGCGTCAGCCAAGGATGCTGCGCGAGCAGCCACGTCACGAGCGCGCGTAGCGTCGGCAGCTGACTTAGCGCGATCCATCCGATGACGGCCAAACCCGCACACCACGCCAGCCCGGAGAACGCCGACTCCGCCGCATGCGCACGCCAGGCCGCCAAACGGTTTAGCCACAGCCAGCGCGACTGAGCGGCATAGGGATCGAAGGGCAAGACGTTCATGCACGCAAGCAGACTGGCGTGCGCAGATGAAGTTCCGTCATCGTCCTACAATGCCGCCATGCTTAGCCTGCCGCCGCTCGCCCTCTACATCCATATTCCCTGGTGCGTGAAGAAATGCCCGTACTGCGATTTCAACTCGCATGGGCTGAAGGGTGAGCTACCGCAGCAGGCCTACGTCGATGCGCTGCTGCGCGATCTCGAACAGGACTTGCCGCTGGTCTGGGGCCGACCGGTTACATCAATATTTTTTGGCGGCGGTACGCCGTCGCTGTTTGATGCCGCGCATATCGGCGCGATCCTCGACGGCGTCTCCGCGCGACTGTCGCTGCGCCCAGGCTTGGAGGTTACCCTCGAAACCAATCCCGGCACCGTCGAGCATGATCGCTTCGAGGCCTATCGCAGCGCAGGGGTTAATCGGATTAGCTTTGGCGTACAGAGTTTTGATGATGGCTGCCTAACGCGCCTCGGGCGGATTCACGACAGCGCACAAGCCACGGCCGCCATTCGGCTTGCGCGGGCGGCCGGCATCGACAACTTCAACATCGACTTGATGTACGCCCTGCCGCAGCAGTCGCTGGCAATGGCGCTGGATGACATCAAGCACGCGGTTGCGCTGCAGCCGACGCACATCAGCCACTACCAGCTGACGCTAGAGCCCAACACGGTTTTTCATGCCCGCCCACCCGCCGGCATTCCAGAAGAGGACGGCGCGTGGGATATGCAGGAGGCCTGTCAGGACGCCCTAGCACGCTCGGGCTATGCGCAATACGAAGTCTCGGCCTATGCGTCGATGGGTCAGCAGTGCGCACACAATCTCAACTACTGGCGCTTCGGTGATTACCTTGGTATCGGCGCTGGTGCTCACGGAAAAATCACCCTGCCTGCGGAGGCCGGAATCCTGCGCCGCTGGAAGCCCAAGCATCCGCAGTCGTTCATCGATAGCGCGGGCACACCGGCGGGGATTGGCGGCGACGAACGGATTGCAGTTGAGCAGCGTCCGTTCGAATTCATGCTCAACGCACTGCGCTTGAACAATGGGTTTTCGTTGATCGATTTTGAGGCGCGCACTGGACTTGATCGCGCCGCTATTGCCGCGCCGCTTGCCGCAGCCGATCAGGCAGGCTGGCTTGCCGTAATTGACGCAGATCGGCTTCGGCCAACGCCGCTCGGTCAGCGCTTTCTCAACGATGTCATCGCGCTGTTTATGGCGTGATGCAGCTCGGCTCTGAGTTTCGGGTGACAGATGATGTTGGATAGCCGCAAAACGCGCTGCCCGTGGTGTGGCGAGCGCTTTGAAGTGCTGATTGATGCTTCCACTGGCGTTACCGACTACGTCGAGGATTGCCCGGTGTGCTGCCGACCGATCAGCATGCATGTCGAGGTCGATCAAGACGGCGAAGTGAGCGACTTCGATAGCCACCGTGAGTAGGTAGGCGCGCAATCGAGTCAGTGCATCTGGACAGCGCGACGGCATTTGTACGAGCCCAGCCGTTGCCATACACTGCGCGCCGCTCAAGGTGTTCGGGAAGCCGGTGAAAGTCCGGCGCTGCCCCCGCAACGGTGAGCAGGTGTAGCCCTCCATTAGCCACTGTTTCGTCACTGAGATGGGAAGGCGGAGGGCATTGACGACGCGCCACCGGTCGTCAGCCCTGCAAGTCCGGAGACCGGCTTTGAGTACGTCGCTTACGGGCTTTGTTGTCTGTGGGATCGGCGTCGCAGCATGTCGCGGTGGGCGATGGCGCGGATCGCGCGCCTGTGCCTGGTCGCCTGTCCTCGCCAAACCCTCATCGCCGCGTGCTTTCCGCGGGTGAGCGTTTTTTTGAGGATTTATTAGTGACCACGTTTCCAACGATTCAACAGGTGCGCCTTGGCGTGCTCGGCAGCATCCTTTCCGTCGCCTTTTCGGCGTCCGCGCAAGACGCACGGCAGCCCGAAGTCATCGTGACCGCCACGCGTACGCCTATCGCACAAGACGAAGCGCTGGCGTCGGTGAGCGTGATTGATCGCGACATGATCGAGCAGGCGGGCAGCAGCGACGTGCTGACCTTGCTGCGCAGCCAGGCCGGTCTCGACATCGTGCGCGGCGGCGGGCTTGGGCAGCAGGCATCGGTGTTCCTACGCGGCAGCAATTCCAATCACGTGTTGGTGCTTATCGACGGCGTGCGCATGGCGACGGCGACCACCGGCGGCTATGAGTGGGAACATCTACCCCTCGCGCAGATCGAGCGGATCGAGATCGTGCGCGGGCCACGCGCGGCGTTGTTTGGCTCAGACGCCATCGGCGGCGTCATCCAGATTTTCACTCGCCGTGCGAATGGACCTTCAGCTGCCGTGGGCGTGGCCAGTCACGACACCTGGTCAGCTGAGGCTGCCTATGGCCAACGTGGCGACACGGGCGGCTTCGGCGTGCGCGCGGCGGCGACCGACAGCGTCGGCATCAGCGCACAGAATGCCGACGGCTTCGGCTTTGACCCCGACCGCGACGGCTATCAGCAAACCAGCCTCACGGCCGATGCTGCGCTGATTGGCGAGGCGCTGCGCTTCGACGCGCAGCTGCTGCACAGCGACGCCGATATCGAGTTTGATGAAGGGGAGTCGGACCAGCAGGTGTCGTCGCTCAATCTGACCTTGGCCGGTGGTGCCAGCGACCCATGGCGCGTCGCGTTGGCGCGGGTGCACGAGGCGCTTGAGACAGGCGCATTTTTCAGCCGTTTCGAGACGCGACGCACGCAGCTTGAAGCGCAGCGCGTCTTCAAGGTGGGTGCAAACGGTGAGTGGTTGTTCGGCACCAGCGTGGTCAATGACGACGGTCGCAGTGTTGATACCTTTTCTGATCTCGCGACCTATGACGACGAGCGCCAACAGCGGGCTGTGTTCACCAGCTGGCGCGACCAGCGCGGCACGCTCGACTGGGAGATCGGTGCGCGCAACGATCATTACGACAGCTTCGGTGGCGAAACCTCGCTGCAGGCGGCGCTCGGCTGGCGAATCGAAGGCGGACCGCGACTTCGCGCCAGCGGTGGAGAAGGCTTCCGCGCACCAACGCTTAACGAGCTCTATTCGCCCGGATTCTCCGGCTTGTTCGCCGGCAACCCCAACCTAGGGCCCGAGCGCTCGCGCGCCTTCGAACTGGGGGCAGACTGGCAAGGCAACTGGGCGGATCTGTCGCTGTCGGCCTACCGCAACAAGGTGGACGGATTGATCGACTTCAGCGGCGGCGAGACGTTTCAGGCGATCAACATTCGCCGCGCCGAGCTGCGCGGTGTTGAGCTTGAGGCGCGCGCACCCGTCGGCGAATGGCAACTCTCCGGCAATCTAGGCTGGCAGCAGGCACGCGATGCCGACAGCGATGCCGCCCTGCTGCGACGCCCTTCCCGGAAGGCGAGCATCCGCGTTGACCATAGTGTCGGGCGCGGCCGTTTCGGCCTCGACGTGCATGCGGTTTCTGGACGGCCTGATTTTGGCGGTGAGCTCGCTGGATATGCCTTGGTTGGCGGCTGGTTGCGCTGGCCGGTGGCCGATTCGCTCACTCTGAATCTGCGGTTGGACAACCTATTTGACCGCGACTACACCTTGGTGCGCGGCTTCAATACCGAGGGTGCGACGGCAAGCGTGCAGCTGCGCTGGTCGCCTAATTAGCGGCTCGGCCATCGGCTTTAAGTGAAACTTCCCTGATAGCTTTAAGGAAGAGTTTCACAATTGTGCTGCTGACA
>JBBSIY010000208.1:0-6667 GCA_038257785.1 Lysobacterales bacterium | reverse complement strand
TTGCTCTTCCGGCCGCTACCGCGGCGTTCGCTGCGGGCTAACCAGTCCCCCGGACTCGTCATAGCGCCCTTGCTCTTCCGGCCGCTACCGCGGCGTTCGCTGCGGGCTAACCAGTCCCCCGGACTCGTCATAGCGCCCTTGCTCTTCCGGCCGCTACCGCGGCGTTCGCTGCGGGCTGACGAGTCCCCCGGACTCGTCATAGCGCCCTTGCTCACCCTCTCGGGTGGTGTTGGGCGTGTAGGCGCTTTAGTCCCTCGCGTGCGACTAGCGTGTAGATCTGCGTCGTCGAAAGGCTGCTGTGGCCGAGCATCATTTGCAGCGCGCGGAGGTCAGCGCCGTGATTGAGCAGATGGGTGGCGAATGCGTGCCGCAGCTTGTGCGGACTAACCGCGGCGCTGTCGATGCCGGCTTGCTTCGCAAAGCGCTTAATCGCGTACCAGACTTGTTGCCGAGTCATCGGCTCGCCGCGTTTGTCGATGAACAACGCGGCTGAGTTTTGCTTAGTGACGAGCGTCGGTCGCGCGTCGGCTAGATATTTTTCCACCCAGTGGCTGGCTTCTTCGCCAAGCGGAACCAAACGCTCTTTGCCGCCTTTGCCCCGAATACGCAGCACGCCCTGCCGCAGGTTGATGCTCAAACCATCAAGGCCAACCAGTTCGCTGACTCTGAGGCCAGCGCCGTACATCAGCTCAAGCATGCAGCGATCGCGCAGGCCCTCGGCGGTGTCGATCACCGGCGCTGCGAGCAGCGCTTCGACCTGACTCTCCGACAGCGTCTTGGGCAGCGCACGGCCCTGCTTGGGCGCGGCGAGAGTGGCCGTTGGGTCGATGGTTACTGCGCCAGTGCGCACCTGTTGCGCATAGAAGGCACGCAGGCACGACAGCAGTCGCGCGTTGCTGCGCGCGGTGTAGCCAGCCGCGCTGCGCTCGGCGAAATACTCGAATACATCACTTCGCAGCGCCCGCAGCAGGCTGCTGTCATGCGCTACCAGCCAGCGCGCTAGACCGCCTAGATCTGTCCGGTAGCTGGATTGGGTTTGCCGGGCCAGACCACTTTCAGCCCAGGCCCGCTCGATGAAACGCTCCACCACCTCACGCTCGGCGTCGTCTAACGGTGGCTTTGCACGTGCCCGCAGACGCAGCTCGGTGGCGGCAGAGGCGCGTGAGGCCGTCATGTTTACTCGAAGCCGTCGGCGAATATGCGCGCGAAGAAGCCACCGCAATCCGAGGTTCGAACGCGCCCCGGCGTCCCCACGTCTGCGGCCGCCGACGCTATCGAACCGAACTCATCACCGACCGCCGATAGTTGCCAATCGGCAACCGCATCGAGACCGAACACCGAGCAGGCCGCTTGCCCGCTAGTGTTCTGCGTGCGGATCGTGCCAGTGAACGTCTGGTCACCGTAGGTCAAGCGATCATGCAGCAGACCCTCCGCATCGAAGACGTTGATCTGGTCACTGCGACCAAGACTATTGCCCTGTGTAGCACCCAGCAAGCCAACGATCGGTGTGTCAGCCGCAAGGCTCCAGGCGGCACGAAAAACTTCGGCAGCACTGTCAGTCACGACCACTGATGCTCCCGGCTGCAGCACGCCCGCCGCATCCAAGGGAAAAGCCCCAGGCAGCGCGTGATCGTCGTCGATGCTCCAGCCAGCGAGATTGATAGGCTCGTCGCTGAGGTTGCTTAGCTCGACGAACTCGCCGTTGCCGCCGGCGTACATCCACTCGGTGATGCGCAAGCCGTCGCTCGCATTCAGTCCGTACTCGATGACGGCGGGCCCACGCTCTGCGAGTGCCGGCATGAAACTAGAGGATAGCGATGCGTTGGCGGCTGTAGATCCGACGTACCAACTGACGCGCTGGCCCGGCTGCGCAGCCACTGGCAAACGCACACCGAACACACCGTCGCCTGCAATGCCATCGCCCGAGATCCCATCGTCCAGCATCGGCACGCGCAAATAGCCCGCGGTCGGCGCTGGACGATAGAACAACTCCACCGCAGCGACAGAACTGCCGTTGCCCGCTGCAGCAATCGTCACCCATACCGCATCGATCGGCCGCGGATTTTCCGGCAACGCCTGCGCGTTGCTGAGAGACGGACCGCTCGCGGCAAGCTCGGTGATTCCCGCTAAGAAGGTGGCACGGGCGTTTACGAATTGCTCAATGCCAACCAACGATCCGCCGGCCAAACCCGAATAGGGGAGCGTGACCGTGGCACTGAAATTGTTCTGGAAAAGCGCGTGCGAATACAGCTTCTTGGTGTCGGCCTGAACGGCGGCGTCAATCAGATCGCGATGCGCCGCAAAAATCGAGGCGAAGTTAGTCCAGCTCAGCTCCGCCATCGCATGACGATAGTGTGCGAAGTAGCGTTGGCGCAGCTCTGGCACCGCTAGAACACGGCTCAACACAGGTTTGTTCGCGAGATTGAAGTTGCGCGTTGGTGACCACGTAGACTGCGTGAACGTCTCGTTGGCATCACGCTGCAGCAAATGAGTGCGCCCATCGATAGGGTCGCGATACGCGGTGAAATCGCAGCCCTTGTTGATATAGCTGTCGTCGTCAGTGAGCAGGTTCTCCAGCACGACGGACCAGATTGCAGGATCAATCGCGAACTGGGTGTCGATATTTGGCCAGCTGATCAGCGGCTCGTTGCTAAGCAAATTGGTCAACGCGATCAATGTCGCTAAGGGATTTTCCAAGCCTCCATCGCTTTGAATTTCGTAGGCGATATAGCCATTTGCGCCGGGGCCGTTGTACGCAAGCCCAGGGCCGTTGGGATTGTTCGCACAGCTGATTCGCAAGCCGTCTTCATCGACGAAGTAATTCCGCAGCATGCGCTTGTCGCCTTGCTGCACGTTGATGTACACGCCCCAGTTCTCACCGTTAAGCGTCACGACGGCGTGACTGGCCCGCGGATTGGGAATGAAACGGGCGACGAAATTGTTGTAGACGACTTCGCGCGTGAAGGTGGGATCGCGAAAACCGTTGTTGAGATTGATCGTGTCGTAGCCCATCAACTCCTGATCGACGATTACCTGATCCATCTTAATTTTCAGGGAAAACTTCTGCGATCCAGGCGGGAGTGCCGTGTATGACGTATTGCCACGAATACGCACGCCGACGTCCTCATACAGCGTGCCGTCGACCATCAGATCGGCGAGGATGTAGGTCTGCGAAACATAGTTGGCGCGAAGCCGGGCCAGCCAGTCAGCGTCGTGGAAGCTGATATCGAAGGTCCGCAGCACCGAAGTGTCATACAGGTCCTGCGCTCGCGACGCGCTGGCGGCGCCAAGACCTACCATCACAACGATGATGTTGATTGCGAACCGATGCACCAAATTCATTGGCAGCCCTACTGCTAAACCCTAGCGACCAATCGATGCTACTTCACTTGTCGCAGGCTTGCGTGTTGAATGGTGAATCTCCCCGTCCCAATCCACAGTCATCATCATGAGTCGTATGCCATGAGTCCAGTTGGCGGCACTCCCCGCTCCGCGCATCTCGGATGGCGGCTGCTAGCAATGGTTTACGACAGTTTGCCGGTGCTGGCGCTGTGGCTGCTAGTCAGCGCCATCGCGCTTTTGCTGCACGGCGGTCAGCCCATCGCACCTTGGTCGTTAGCGTTTTGGCTACAGGTGATGGCGATCTGGGGGATCACAGGTGCCTACGCCGTCATCTCGTGGCGACGCGGCGGACAAACCTTGGGCATGCGGCCTTGGCGGCTGACGGTTGCGACATTCGATGGCAAGGTACCGACCACCGCTCAGCTGTGGCGGCGTTACGCCTTGGCCAACGTGTCGATCGCGCTGGCCGGGCTCGGCCTGCTGTGGTCGCTGCTGGATCCACGCCGTCGCTGTTGGCATGACATCGGCTCGTCAACGCAGCTGGTGCGAATGCCAAAAAATCGGTAGGTCTTCCGATAGCGCTAGCAGTCTAAGTCGCGCGCATCCGCGACCAAAACCACGCGCCGAGCAAGAGCAGCAAAGCTGGACCGCCGTGAGCTAATCGCATATCAACATGGTAGACGCCCGCCATATTCACCAGCAGGCGCTGCACCACAAAAAACGCCAACGCGACGACGATTCCGATAAACAGGCGCTTGCCGAAGCCGCCTGATCGCAGGCTGCCGAAGGCAAACGGAATGGCCAGCACACACAGAGCAAATACGTTGAGCGGATAGAACCAGCGCGCCCAGACCGCACTTTCGTACTCACTGCTGTCTAGCCCGTTGCGCTTCAAGTAATCGATGTTGCTGTAAAGCGAACGCAGTGACAGCGAGCGCGCACGGCGAATCGACAGACTCAGCACCTCAGGACTGAGCTGCGAGTCCCAGGCTTCCTCGGCAATCGTCTCGGTTTCCACATGGCGGTCAAAGAATCGACTGCGCCGCAGCTCAAACAAGCGCCACTTCTGATTACGATGCTCGGCACGCGCGGCTACCGCTAGCGAGAGCAAGCGACCGTCGGCGTCGAACTCGAACAGCTGGACTTTGTCGAGCTCAACGTAGGCGGCCTCGCCGCGACCGCGAATGCGACCCGAACGGGCGTTGAGAAAGGTATCGCCTTCCCGCGCCCACAGGCCCGACCATCGCACGACACCTATGTCTTTCGACTTAGCGCCCACGCGTATCGACTGCGCCGTTTGCTCGGCAGCCGGGACGACCGATTCGGCCATTAGCAGCATCACTACCAGCACGCTGCCAATAGCCATCAGCGCTGCCAAGCCGATACGCGTTCGAGACAGTCCTGCTGCACGCAGCGCGGTCAGTTCAGACGTACCCGCCAGCGCGCCAAGACCGAGCAAACTACCGATCACCGCAGTGGTTGGGAACAGCTCATAGGCGCGGCGAGGCACGGTGTAGGCCACGTATAGCAACGCCGTCGATGCGCTGTAGTCACCTTGACCGACACTGCCTAGCTCGCTTGCCAGCGCGGCGATCAGGTCGATACCCAGCAGCACCAGCGCAACCACGCCGACAGCGGCCAGCACCGAGCGCGCGATAAGCCAATCGCTGCGACGCAGGATTGCGCGGCTCACCGACGCCGGCGTCCCAAACTGCCGTCGCGCCAAACTAACCAAGCGGTGATCATTAGCACCGGCAGGTGCAGCCACCAGAGTCCTAATCCTAAGGGCAGCGTGCCGTCCGCAAGCCAGCCGCGGCCCACAAACATCATGTTCTGGTAGACGATGTAGGCGAGGATGCCGAGCAGCCCTACGCCATAGCGCGCCGCACGCGGCGGCGTGCGCGCCAGGGGTAGCGCCAGCACAGCGAGGATAACGGCCGCAATCGGTGAGCCAATCCGCCAGTGCAGCTCGGCCGTGTCGGTCGGGTTGCTGGCATCCAGCAGACTCAAGCTGTCACGCCGCTGCGGCTCCGATCCAACATTGGCCTGCTCGCTATCGGGAACGCGAATTTCGTTGCGTGCGAAGCGCATCATGCGGAAGTCATCTTGCCCAGGCACACCTTCCACGCGGAAACCGTCCTCGAGCACTAAATAGCGCTCTTCACCCACGCTTTCGCTAAATAGCTCGCCTGATTTGGCGGTGACGATATCCATGCGATCGTCGCGCTCGGCGTGCACAAACAGGCGCTGAAACTGGCTGCCGTCCGCCGACATGCCGCCCAGATAAATGACGCTGTGCCGTCCCGGCAGTTCGATAAATCGGCCCGGCTCAAGGCCCGCCACCAGCAGTGATCGATTGGCCGTATCGATCATGTGTTTCGACGTCGCGAGCGCCAGCGGCGATGCCCAAAGTGAGATAACGGCGATCAAGGCAGCCACGGGAATCGCCAACATCAGCAGAGGCCTCAGCACGGCCCGCGTTCCCACGCCAACGGACGCCAGCACCGCCATTTCGCTATCGCGATAGAGCCTGCCAACCGTAAGAAGGACGCCCAAAAACAAGGCCAGCGGCATCAGCAGGGGCATGGCGTCGAGCCCGCGCAGTCCTAGCTGCGAAAGAAGCAAACCGGCTGGAATCTGACCACGTGCAATCCTGCCGAGCAGGTCGGCAAGCAAGCCGCCCATGCTGACCATGATCAAGATGACCAACCACGCGGCAAACGTGCCTAGCAGTTCAGAGAATATGTAGCGATCAATCTTGCGCACAGATTTAGCAGTCGGCTCACAGAGGTCGTCGCCGGCGAACGCGCTTGAACAGATCGAACAAGCAGGGCCGACGAACGGGGCTGATAGAATAGGGGAGTAACACTGGCTGCACCGAGCTGACGGCACCCTGAGTCGCTCGCGCGCCTACGCCAGTATCGCCCTACCTCGCCTCTCGGAAAAGCCACGATGCCTAATCACCGCCTATCGACGGCGCTTGCCGCCGCAATTAACGCCGACTGTCTGATTGCTGCCGTCTTTGAAGACGGCAGTTTGTCGGCTGCCGCTGCCGCGCTTGACAGCGCCTGCAACGGCCAAATCAAAAGCTTGATCGCCTCCGGTGATGTGTCCGGCAAATCAGGTCGCAGCGCCATGCTGCACGGCCTGCCAGGCGTCTCCGCACCGCGCGTGCTGCTGGTCGGCGCAGGTGCGGCTGGCGCGATGGACGCGGCGCGCTACCTCAAGCTGACGCGCGAAGCGATCAAGGCGCTAAAAGGCACGCCGATCAAGCACGCGCATAGCACCCTGCCAGCGCTAACGGTGACCGGCCGCGACGCCGCTT
>JBBSIY010000207.1:0-6701 GCA_038257785.1 Lysobacterales bacterium | reverse complement strand
CGAATTGACCCACGCAAAGACGTTGACGGTTTTCACGCGGAAAACGTCGGTAGGCTAGCGCTGCGGCAGTCCGGTCTAAGACCGTGCACACCGCGCGGCATCATGACTTTGTTGTCGCATACGGATCGCCCCGTGCGCGGGCGCAATGCTGTCGTCATCGGCGTCAGCAATCATGTCGGCCGTCCGATGCTGATGGAACTCTTGATTGCTGGCACCACGACCACCGCCTGCCACAAGTTCACTCCGCGCAACGAGCTTCAGCGTCAGGTTGAGCAGGCGGATATCGTGGTCGTAGCGGTTGGTCGGCCGGGCCTTGTGGCTGGCAGCTGGATTAAGCCCGATGCCGTGGTGATTGACGTGGGTATCACGCGGCTCACTGACGGCAGCTTGAGTGGCGATGTGGAGTTCGATGTGGCCTTTGAGCGTGCGTCGTGGATCACCCCCGTTCCGGGCGGCGTCGGACCGATGACGGTGGCGACCTTGATTCAAAACACGGTAGACGCAGCGGATGGGCGTTTGTAAAGGCGCAGCGCCTATCCCTCATTTCTTTGAATCTCGTCTCTTAGAATCTTGTCTCTTAGAATAGGGCCCGCATGAGACATCAGTTTTTAAAATTTGGGCTGTTGCTAGCGACCATGACGCTGACGGGTTGCGCGTCGGTCGCGCAGCGTGCGGCGACCGATCTTGCTGCTGATCTTGAGCGCGGCATTTTCAATCACGATGATCCAGCCACGGTTGCGGATGGTCTGCCGGCTTATCTGCTTTTACTAGATGGTTTGATCAGCAGCCGCCCCGACAATGTCGGCATGTTGCGCGCGGCGGCGAGCTTGTATTCCGCTTACGCCGGCAACTTTGTTGATGATCCAGAGCGGGCGCGCCGCTTGAGCACACGCGGCTTCGACTACGCGCGCCGCGCAACTTGCGTCGATATGAAGACGCTATGCGCTGCGCTAGATGGTCAGGTTGACAGCTTTGCTGAGCAGGTCTCCGCGCAGCCGGCTGAGTCGGTAGCGGCATTGTATTCGCTCGGCACAGCGTGGGCAGGCTATGTGCAGGCCAATAGCGAGGACTGGGCGGCGATTGCGGCTCTGCCCAAAGCACAGGCGTTGATCGAACGCGTTGTCGCGCTCGATCCTGACTACCAAGACGGTCTTCCATGGGCGTATCTCGGCGTTCTCAATAGTTTGAGACCGGCAGGCGTAGGCGGCCAACCAGAGCTGGGGCGCGCGGCGTTTGAAGAAGCGATCGCGCGTTCGCGCGGTGCCAATCTGATGGCCAAGACGCTGTACGCAGAGCGCTACGCGCGGCTTGTGTTTGATCGTGAGCTGCATGATCGGCTGGTTGGCGAAGTGCTGGCTGCGGACCCGCGGCAGACTGGTTTCACGCTTGCCAACACGCTGGCGCAAGCGCGCGCCAAAAAGCTGCGAGACGCAGCCGATGACTATTTCTGAGCGGGGTGGGGCCATGATTCGTAACGTGCTTGCTTTTGTAATTCTGACTTTGGCATTTGAAGCCAGTGCGGTGCAGACGTTGAAAGTAGCCACCATTGCGCCGGAAGGTTCGACCTGGATGCGCGAGATGCGGGCGGCGGCGGCGGCGTCGGAGGAAGCAACGGAGGGGCGAGTGAAGATTCGCTTTTATCCTGGCGGCGTGATGGGCAACGACGTCACTGTCTTGCGCAAGATTAAGCTCGGTCAGCTGCAGGGCGGCGCGTTCACCGGCAGCGAGCTAACGGCGATCTCAAAGGATGCCCAGCTATACAGCTTGCCTTTCGTTTTCCGCGATCGCGCCGAGATTGATGCCGTCCGCAAAACCGTCGATCCGCTGCTGTTTAAAAGCTTTGACGACGCCGGCTGGAAAGTGCTGAGCTTGAGCGGAGTCGGCTTTGCGTACCTGATGTCGAGCCAACCAATTGCCGAGCCGGGCGCGCTGGTGTCGCGAAAAGTGTGGGTGCCGCAGAACGATCTAATTGCCGAGCGCGTGTTCCGTGCTGGCGGCGTCGCGCCGATTCCTTTGCCGCTGCCTGATGTGTTTACTGCGCTGCAAACTGGCCTCCTTGATACTGTAGGCAACACGCCGGCAGGAGCAATCGCCCTGCAGTGGCACGGCAAGCTCCGCGAGGTGCTGGACCTTCCGCTGAGTTACGTGACCGGGTATGTGATTGTCGAAGGCAAGGCCTGGGCAAAGCTTGACGCCAAGGATCAAGTCGCGGTGGCGGACGCTTTTCGCGCCAGCGGAGAGCGAATCGATTCGGACAATCGTCGCGCCGACGCGCAGGCGCTAGAGGCGCTCAAAGGACTTGGGGTAAAGCTGGTGCCCGCAGACCCGGCCGAGGCCAAACGCTGGCAGAACGTGGGTCAAGAAGTGACCGTCAAAATGCGTGCGGCTGGCGAATTGAGCGCCGGCCCGCTGGAGGCGCTGCAGGCCGGATTGGCGCAGCAGCGCGGGTCAGCGGCGGCAAGTCAATAACCGGTGGCAGCCTCGCGGCGCGCGAGTCTATTGCGCCTGTTGCACACGCTTGAGGACGGACTGCTGGCGCTGACTTTGAGTCTGCTGGTGCTGCTCGCTGTTGGACAAATTGTGGCGCGCCTGTTTTTCGACAGCGGTTGGGTGTGGGTCGAACCCTCCATGCGCCTGTTGATCCTGTGGCTCGCTATGCTCGGTGCGTTGGCGGCCACGCGCGATGGGCGACATATCGCAATTGATCTGCTGCCGCGCTATTTGCCGCCTCTGGGTCGCCGCATTGCGTGGGCCGTGGGTCAACTGTTTGCTGCCGTCGTCTGCGCTTTGATGGCGTGGGGCAGTGTTGACCTTGTCCTGCTGGAGCGTGATTCAGCCGGTTTAGCGTTTGCCAATTTACCCATATGGGTTTCTTTGCTAATTCTCCCGCTTGGGTTTGCACTGATGGCGCTTCGTTTCACCTTGAGCGCGTTTCAGCCACCCGTAGGCGAGCTGCCGCATGTCGATTGATATGTGGCTGCTTCTGCTGCTCCTCGTGTTGGCGCTGTTGGGCGCGCCACTTTTTGCGCTGATTGGCGGCGCGGCGATCCTCGGATTTCACGCTATCGGCTACGACCTCGCGCTGGTCGCGGTCGAGTTCAATCGTTTGGCGGACATGCCCGGATTGGCGGCTATTCCGCTGTTTACTCTCGCTGGCTACCTGCTGGGTGCAAGCGACGCGCCGAAGCGGCTCGTGCGCCTGTCTGACGCGTGGCTCGGTTGGCTGCCCGGTGGATTAGCGATCGTAGCGATCATCACCTGTTCGCTGTTCACAGCGTTTACCGGCGCAACCGGGGCCACCATCGTGGCGCTCGGCGCGCTGCTGTATCCAGCGCTGATCGCGGCGGGTTATCCCAAACGTTACGTCCTCGGACTGCTGACCTCAGCCGGCAGTCTCGGCCTGCTGTTCGCACCGTCTTTGCCGCTGATTTTGTACGGCTTTGTGGCGGGGCAGCTCGGCACCGATCCGCCCGTCAGCGTGCAAGATCTGTTTCTTGCAGGGCTGCTGCCCGGCCTGCTGATGGTGTTGATTCTGATCGCTCATGCGATATGGACGGGGCGTCATATGACGCGCACGGTTCGACAGTTTGAACCGGCCGAGGCGTGGCGCTCACTGTGCGACGCCGCGTGGGAGCTACCGCTGCCGTTTCTCGTGTTGGGCGGCATATACGGCGGGTTCTTTGCGGCCTCCGAAGCGGCCGCTATTACCGCCGCCTATGTGCTCATAGTCAGCGTCGCGATCAAGCGCGAGATCAGCTTAGCCAAGCTGCCATCGGTGATGGCTGAAGCGATGCGAATGGTCGGCGTGATTCTGCTAATTCTGGGCGTAGCGTTGGCGCTATCGAACTGGATGATTGACCAGGAAGTACCGACCAAACTGTTCGAGGCCATCCAGTCGCACGTTACTAACCCGTATGTCTTTTTGTTGCTGCTGAGTATTTTTTTGCTGCTGGTCGGCATGCTGCTCGACGTGTTTTCCGCCATAGTCATTTTGGTGCCGCTGCTGATTCCCGTGGCGCAAGGATTCGGCATCCACCCTGTGCATTTGGGCGTTCTAATGTTGGCAAATCTGCAGTTGGGTTATTTCACGCCACCCGTGGGCCTGAACCTGTTCATAGCCAGCTATCGGTTCAAGGCGCCTCTTCATGAGCTGGTTCGCGCCTGTGTGCCGTTCTTCTTTTTGTTGCTCGGTGCCGCCCTGTTGATCGCGCTATGGCCAAGCTTGTCTTTGGCCTTGCTGAAGTAGTCAGCTCTACTCCTGCCAACGCTGCGTTGATAGCGTTTGGGACACGCTTGGGTTGGCTAAATACGTGTTGAAGACGCTCGTGGCTTATTCGTGTCTTGAGCGTGGCGGCTGTGGCGATGAAATAGGCGCGCTCTGCGGCTGGCGTATAATGGCCGGCTTTACCTGCCGGAGCCGCTCATGCTGCGTATCTTTGCCGAGGCGCTGACCTTCGACGATGTTTCGCTGATGCCGGCACACTCCACTGTGCTGCCGAAAGACGTGCAGCTTGCAACCCGACTGACCCGCAAGATCTCCTTAAACGTGCCAATTGTTTCGGCGGCGATGGATACGGTCACCGAAGCGCGTTTGGCAATTGCCATGGCTCAGCTCGGCGGTATCGGCATCCTGCATAAAAATATGAGTGTTGCCCTGCAGGCGGCCGAGGTTCAACAGGTTAAGAATTTCGAAGCGGGCGTTATTCGCGAGCCGTTTACTGTCGGTCCCAACGCGACAATCGGCGAAGTGTTGCGTCTGACCCGCGCTCGCAACATCTCGGGTGTTCCGGTTGTCGATGGCGATCAGCTGGTCGGTATCGTTACCAGTCGCGATATGCGTTTTGAGAAGAAGCTGGACGATCCAGTCAGTCACATCATGACCAAGCGAGACCGTTTGGTGACCGTTGGCGAGGGTGCCTCAGACGACGAAGTTCTGCAGCTTATGCACCGCCATCGCATTGAAAAGGTGCTGGTGGTGGATGACGCGTTTAGCCTGCGCGGATTGATCACGGTCAAAGATATTCAAAAGGCGCGTGATAATCCGAATGCCGCCAAGGACGCTGATGAGCAGCTGCTTGTGGGGGCCGCGGTGGGCGTTGGCGGTGATACGGAGGCGCGAGTAGAAGCATTGATCGCAGCCGGCGTGGACGTCGTCGTCGTCGATACCGCGCACGGCCATGCGCAAGGTGTGCTGGATCGCGTGCGCTGGGTCAAACGTAATTTCCCGAATGTAGAAGTTGTCGGCGGCAATATCGTTACCGCGGACGCGGCGCTGGCCTTGCTTGACGCTGGTGCCGACGCGGTCAAAGTAGGCGTCGGCCCGGGTTCGATCTGCACCACCCGTATCGTGGCAGGCGTCGGCGTTCCGCAGATTACGGCGGTCGGCATGGTCGCCGAGGCGCTAAAGGGACAGATTCCGCTGATTGCCGACGGCGGTATTCGATATTCGGGCGACGTAGCCAAGGCGTTGGCCGCTGGCGCGTCGTCGATCATGATCGGCGGGCTGTTTGCCGGCACCGAAGAGGCACCTGGCGAGATCGAGCTATTCCAAGGCCGCAGCTACAAAAGCTATCGCGGCATGGGCAGCCTAGCGGCGATGGAGAAGGGCAGCAAAGATCGCTACTTTCAGGATGCCTCTGACGCCGACAAGCTAGTGCCTGAAGGTATCGAAGGTCGCGTTCCGTACCGCGGCGCGCTCGGCAGCATCGTGCATCAGCTGGTGGGTGGTATTCGCGCCTCAATGGGCTATGTGGGATGCGCAACGATCAACGAAATGCGCGAGCGTCCACGCTTTGTGCGGGTTACCAATGCGGGCGTGCGCGAGAGTCATGTTCACGACGTGCAGATCACCAAAGAGCCGCCGAACTACCGGGCGGGGTGAGTCGTTCGGGATTCGAGATTCGATATTCGTTAGAGCCGCTGCGAGCAGTCCGTCTCTTCGTTCCCGGAACGAGTTCACATTTTCCGATTATCGATAGGCCGCGCTTGCGCATCCCCAATCCCGAATCTCGCACCAACAATCGCGAATCCCAGCTCAATGAACATCCACTCCGACAAAATCCTGATTCTCGACTTTGGCGCGCAGTACACGCAGCTGATCGCGCGGCGTATTCGTGAGCTAGGGGTCTACTGCGAAATTTGGGCTTGGGACCATGATCCGGCGGAAATTGCGGTATTCGCACCGCGTGGAATCATCCTGTCGGGCGGACCCGAATCGACAACTGCAGTCGATGCCCCGCGAGCGGCACAGGAAGTGTTCGATGCTGAGCTGCCAGTACTTGGTATCTGTTACGGCATGCAAACGCTGGCTGCGCAGCTCGGTGGGTCGACGGAGGCGGCTGAGCAGCGCGAGTTCGGTCATGCGGAAGTCGAGGTCATCGCCGAGGAATCGCTGCTTGATGGCTTAAAGGACCACGCTGGTTCACCGCCGCGCCTCGATGTATGGATGAGCCACGGCGATCACGTCAGTGCAGTGCCACCGGGTTTCGTGATTAGCGCGCGCACTGACCGGGTTGCCATTGCCGCGATGGCCAACGAGAAACGGCGTTGGTATGGCGTGCAGTTTCATCCAGAGGTCACTCATACCAAGCAGGGCAGCGAAATGCTGCGACGCTTTGTGGTCGATATTTGTGGCTGTAAGACGCTTTGGACCGCCGCCAACATCATCGATGATCAAATTGCCCTCGCGAAAGTCGATCGGG
>JBBSIY010000206.1:0-6728 GCA_038257785.1 Lysobacterales bacterium | reverse complement strand
GGTGAAGTCGAAGACCTTGCCGGCCTGCAGATACGCGGCGGGCACAAAGTTCTTCACGAACAAAATCGGGTCGACGATCTTCATCGTGTACGAGCCGCGCGTCACCGCACCGACCTGCGTGTTGAGGAAGCCATCGTCCCAGTAGATTTCTGATTGCGTACCGAAGCGGTTATCCGGCAGCTCCTTCAGCGAGACGAAGAAAGCGGCCTGCTGCGAACCCGGCTGGCCGCCGAACTTGAACCGCTCCCAGCTTTGCATCACGAGCGCGTCCATCAAGCCGCCGCCGGTGAAAATTGACTTCGAGTTCAAATCGTCCGATTGCCACTCATAACCGCCCGCCTCGGCGACGAACCCGGTGATCGCGCCATCCTGGAACAGCAGCAAGCCGTAGCCTTCAGGCACAACGATCTTCGAGCCATTGGTGATGATGTTCGAAGAGGACTTGGTATTCGAACCACGCCCCGCGTTGGTACCTTGCGCCACCGCAGCGAACAGCGCCGCCGTCGCCGGCAAACCTGCAGGCACCGTGTAGAAGTCCTTCCACTGGTCGGCGAGTGCGCCGCCAATCGAACCCGTCACTGCTTGAATCAAACCCATGACATCTCTCCGTGATTCGAGGCCGGGCGTGTGCCCAGCGTGCTCGGCGAACTATACAACCCTTGATGAAAAGCTAGACCCGCCCGATAGGTTTCCCCGGGCGGGCGGTGAACGCAAGATGGGGAAGCGGCAAAAAAGTGACGTACGGTGCGTCTTGTACCTGAGGTCTCCCCCGCTTTTTCTCATGACTGTTCAGCTCGTGAGCGCGAGGGCTCAGCTGACAGTGCGTGCAGGACGCGGTGTTCTCCGCGCTCTACCAACCGTCGCGCCCGAGAAGGCGGGCGCCCAGCGACTATCGCCCTTGTTCAGCCGCAGGCGACCGTAATGTCAGGCCGCAAGTCAGGCGACCAAGGCCAGCGTACAGACGACGCTTCAGGTTCTGGCAGGGATCTAAGCCGCTGGATGGTTTGCGCCCATGGAGCGATCAAAGTCAAAGGCAAAGTCGCTAGGCACCCGCCTTAGCGGGCGCGACGGTTGGGCGGTGCGCCGCATCGCTACCCGAATAATCGACTGGACCCGCATTGATCCGCGAAGAACTAAAAAAGTGGGGCGACCTCAGGCTTCGGACGCACCTGCTGATGTCGCAACTGGTGAGTCGGAGACGCACCCTACGCACCTATCCGTTAGTGTCGGGATGGCGCGCGCGCCACTTGGCGACTTCTCGCTCGTAGCGCGCTAGCTCATCTCGATAGCTGTCGAATACGCAAGGCTCACAGCCGCTGTCGCAGCAGTCGGAGGGCAGTGGCTTCTCCGGTGGCGCGGGAGGCAGATCGGAGTCGGATGGACGCATTCGGCCATTGTATAGAGCGCCCGCTAGTCCGCCTTGCGATGCTCACAACGGCCGCGACACGCATACCCAGCGCTGTGCGCGAACTGCCGGTGATGCTTGTTGCCTCGTTTGACCGATACTAAATGGGTGCCGAGAAGCACGCGTGTTTCAGGCGCATGGGTGCCGCGCGCGCGGGCAAGTTGGGCGACAAGCCCGAGCTGAGCGCCTATGCTCAATGCTAGATGAAGGGGGATTGCCTGGACGTGCTGCTTCGCTGGATAGAACGCTGTGGGACATGGTTCGGCACACGGTGGCGATCTGCTGCGGGGCTGCTGTCGCGCGCGCCGCGCGACGTTCTCGATCCTGATTTCCGCGACGTGTTCCTTGCTGAGCTAGATGAGCTGACGGTGAGCTTGACGAGCTTGCTGCCCGATCTGCGCCGCAACCCGACCGACCCGACGACCTTGCAGAGTGTGCGCCGGGTCTTTCATACCCTCAAAGGTTCGGGTTTGATGGCGGGCGCGCCGAACCTGGCTGGCGTCAGCGCAAGCCTTGAGAGACTCGCACTGCGCATGATCGAGCGTCGAACATCGGCGACGCCGGACGTGCTCGCAACCTTCGAGCAGGCAACCAAGCTATTGGCGGAGTGCGGACGCGCCATCGAAGCCGCTGCGCCGCTGCCGGCAGGCATGCGAGCGGTCGGTCAGCGCGCAGAGCGTCTGCTTGGTGCGCGCTGAAGTTCACGGCAACGTTCGCAGGCTGGTGGCAGTCGCTCCGTCGCATACGACCGCCGCCGGCCGGCCACCTGTTTTAGGTTTGCTCGATATGGCCTACGTGGCGTGCAAGGCCGCACTCGGCTGCGCACCGACGCGTCGTCCATTCCATACTCGTCTCCCCGAACATAGATCCTGAGCATGCTCGATCCGATCATCTTGTTCTTCCTGCTGGGTGTGGTGGCGAGCCTGCTGCGTTCGGAGGTGCGGCTGCCGGCTGCAGTGTATGAGGCCGTCAGCGCTGTGCTGCTCTTGGCAATCGGGCTGAAGGGCGGCATCGAGCTGGCGCGGCAGCCTTTCGGCGTGCTGCTGCCGCAGATGCTGGCCGTGGTCGCAATGGGCTTGATGCTGCCGCTGGTGGCCTTTCCGGCGCTGCGCTATGTCGGTCGGTTGGCGCGCGCCGACGCGGCCTCCATCGCCGCGCACTACGGCTCAGTTAGCGTTGGCACCTATGCCGTCGCGGTGGCGTGGTTTGAGAGTCGGCAAATCGCCTTCGAGCCGCACATGCCGCTGCTGCTGACGCTGCTTGAGGTGCCGGCGATTTTGGTCGGCATCGTTCTGGCGCGCGGTTTGAGTCAGGAAACCCGCTGGCGTTCGGTGGCGCACGAAGTGTTTCTAGGCAAGGGCATCGTCCTGCTATTGGGTGGCCTCGCTATCGGCTGGATCGCCGGTGCGGATGGTCTAGTCGGTGTCAAGCCGCTGTTCTTCGATATGTTCAAGGGTCTGCTTGCGGTGTTCCTGCTCGAGATGGGCCTGATCGCCGCGTCACAGCTGGGCTCGCTGCGCCGCTACGGGGTGTTTCTGCTCGTCTTCGCGATCACCATGCCGCTGTTTTCGGCGCTGGTCGGAGCCCTGCTCGGCACGGCGCTTGGACTATCGGTAGGCGGCAGCGCGATGCTTGCGATCCTGGCTGCAAGTGCGTCCTATATCGCTGTGCCGGCGGCGATGCGCATATCGGTGCCAGAGGCCAACCCCACGCTATCGCTCACTGCCTCACTCGGCATCACCTTTCCGTTCAATATTCTTGTGGGCATCCCGCTCTACCATGCGCTGGCCGAGCGCCTCCACGCCTATATCGGAGCCTGAAATGGGCACACACATGCGCAAGCTGCTCACCATCGTCACCGAAGCTGCACTCGAGGCCTCGATCGGGCGCGACCTGACCCAGCTCGGCGCGCGTGGCTACACCATCACCGACGCCCGCGGCCGGGGTGATCGCGGAGTGCGCAATGCAGGTTGGGAGACGAGCAGCAACATCCGCATCGAAGTCGTCTGCAACAGCGACGTTGCAAATAAGATTAGCGCGCACCTAGAGCAGCATTACTACGCCCACTACGCAATGATCATGTACCTCTCCGACGTTGGGGTCCTGCGGTCGGAGAAGTTCTGAGCCGTGCCTCCAGATTGCCCGAGTCGATAAGGACGGCCTCTACATAAACCCATGACGTCGTAAGTAGTTGATGGCTAGTGGTGATGACCGCCGCCACTGCTGCGCGCGCAGAGTTCGATTGAATCAGCGTCAGCACATGGACGTGATGTCGAAATGCGTGTGCCGTTGCGAAAGCATCAGTGTCTCACTGCCGAGTGATTACGCGCTGGCTATCATGGTCGGGCCACTGTCGATCCCAAACGGCAATTCGTTTGGAGCGCGAGAGAAGCGAACGCGGACATTGGAGCTGGCGCTCGCTCATGGCGCAATGGTCTAAAGAATTCCAGCCTGGATCTATCGGCTGGAGGGCCATCTGACTGCGCAGCCGCCTCGACGTCCACGCAGGCGTGCTCAGCGAATCGCTGGCCGGCAGGGAGCGAGAAGAATAGCGCTCGGGGTGCGGGCTGCTGGGTCTTCGTCTCGCCACGGAAGTGCCGGCCGCTGGTGAACTGTGGCAACAGATCACCCGGCGATTGATGTAGCGATTGGCTGCGCGATCAATCAGGCGACGCAGCCTGGGACCGAGCGTGCTGTTTCGCTGGTTTTCTATTTGGCGTCAGTCTTTGTTTTTGGGCTGGAAGTCCGGATGCTCCAGTTGCCAAAGTTGGAATGCGAGATCGTCGGTATAGGCGCTAACTCGGGCGTCGAATGTGGCTGGACCATTGTGGCCGGCATCGCGATCAACGCGGAACAACAGCGGGCCTGAGCCTGGACCTGCAGTGGAACGCGCACGCGCAACAAACTTGGCACCCATCCATAGCGGGATGGTGTAGTCGTTGCCACCGTTGAACAGGAAAAAGGCAGGTTGAAGCACACCCGGCAGCAGGCGGTGGTAGGGCGATGCCGCGACGATGCGGCGCACGCCCAGTGCCGTCTCCGGATCGCCGATGTCGCGCACGCTGCGCGCACCGGAGGCGGTTTCGCTCCATGCTCGCCACTCGTCCACCCCACCCACATGCAGCGACGCGGCAACAATCAGGTCGGGACGCGACATGGCCGCATTGCCAACGGTTGCAGCGCCACAACTGCCGCCAACCAATGCGACTCTGCCGGGCGCCACCCAGCGTTCGCGGACTAGGTGCTCGACACTGTCCACCACGTCCTCAACCGCCGTGGCGTGGCCGCGCGCGATGTTGGCTTCGTGCCACTCGCTGCCGTACTCACTGCCGCCGCGCACATGCGCCACCGCGATGATGCCGCCACGTTCGATCCACGCGATGTTGGAGGGGTCGTACGCCAGCTCGCGGGAGGTGCCGTAGCAGCCATACGCCTCCATCCTTGCGAAGGCTGTACCGTCACGTTTCATATCGCGCCGATGCAGCAGGCTGACCGGCACCAGCACACCATCTCGGGCTGGTGCCTGCACCACCGTGACCGCCAGCTGATCCAGCTCGGGGGGCAGGCCAGCGGGCGCCGGCGAGGCTGCAATTGCCTGCATGGCATCAGCGGCCACCGTCAGCTGTTGGCCGGGTTGCAGCGCGGACTCCAAGTGCAATCGCACCCCGCGTCCGTCGGCGCCGACTTCGAAGTCGCTCACCACGCCGGGACGCGGTAGGGCAATGGGTTGACGGCTGCCATCGGGCAGCAGGCGCCACAGACTGGATATCGCGCCATCTCGCTGACCGAGATAGATCGCGTCGCCGGCAACAGCCAAGTTGGCGAGAACGCCGGTACTACCTTCCAGTACGGTCTCGGCGCGCGCACCGGCATCGTTGTTCGCAGCATTGAGATCGATGCGAACCAGACGACCTTTGGGTGCGTCATCCGGTACCAGCGCCCAAAGCTGGTTGTCCCGAATTCCCCAGCCGGTGATCATGCGTGCCGACAGAAACTCGCGAAACGGTTTGGTCGGCTGACCATCGGTCAACGGCGCGACCCAAAGCGCCCTGCTCGCGGCACCTCGCACGCGAACCACCGCCCACTTGCCGTCGGTCGATGTGCCCGGATACGGCGTATCGGTGCTGTCCAGTGCGGGCTGCATGGACTTGCCGAACACCAGCACGTCCTGTGTCTGCGGTGATTCGAGGCGATGCAGATAGACATGGCCATTGAACTCGCGCTCGCCCTCCGGGGTGGCGTCGGTCCGGGTCGGATTGCGAACCCATAGCAGGTGTCGACTGTCAGGCAACCAGGCGATGTAGAAGCCATCCGCATCAGCCCACAGCGGTGGCGACAGCGTTTCCGGCAGCCAGCGACCGGTGTTGGCGTCCATGATGCGAAGGCGCGGACGTGCATCACCGCGCTCGACAAGAGCGACCGTCAGGTAGCGGCCATCCGGCGATAAACGGGTGGATGCGCGACGCACGGATGCCCCCTTGTTTGGGCCGTCGCTCTCTCCATCGAACAGGATGCGCAGCGCGGCGTCGGCACCGCGAACGGCCAACCGCGGCCGATCCAACGAATAGTCCATCACCAGCGTCAGCCCGCCCCGGGCGTCGATGAAATCTTCGTTGACGTCACCCGAACCCGTTCGCCAGAGCGCCACGATACGTTCCTGCAACGCGGCACGTCCGGGCAATTCATCCAGCGTCGCGCGGGCGTAGGCGTCTTCGGCATCGATCCATGGATCAAGCGCCTTGCCTGCCGTCTCCATCCAGCGGTATTCGTCAGCAATGACGACACCATGCGACGTGTCCTCATGCGCCTGCGCCGGCGGCGTGACGGGCACGATCATCGCCATCGCATCGACTGCCAACAGGCCGAGCAGTGCGGCCACGAATCGGGGTGCAGTGGTCATGCCAATCTCCAAGTCGTTGTGCTGGACTAAACGTAGGCTGCGGGTTTTCGGGGCCACTGCTCAAGCGACGCTGGTTCCGTCGCAATCGCAGCGAGGTCAGCGCGCCGCATGCGTGGTTCGCTGGTTGGATTGACGTCGAGCACCATTCTCGTCGCCGAATGGTCGCGTAGTTTCGCTGATTTTTCGGCGCGTCACGCGGTGCGTTGCTCAGCTACCCATCCCTCATCGCCCATCTATCTAAACGGTGAAAAGGCGTTCACTTGGTCGGTGGTGCAGGTCGACTCTGTCCCCTGTCCTTGCCGCTAAGATAGCGCGCGCATGCCGGGCTTGGCCTTGGGCGCCTGAACTAGGAAACGGAACTGATCATGAGTGCCTCCGGAGAGACCTTCGACTACCTAGCCGTGTTCTTCTCGATCATCCTGG
>JBBSIY010000205.1:0-6728 GCA_038257785.1 Lysobacterales bacterium | reverse complement strand
AAGCCGCTGTTCGGATATCAGGCGATGGTGTACGCGACTGCGGCAATCGCCTTCCTCAGCTTCATCGTGTGGGCCCACCACATGTTCACCGTGGGCATGCCGTTGGGTGGCGAGCTTTACTTCATGTTCGCGACGATGCTGATTTCGGTACCCACAGGCGTGAAGGTGTTCAACTGGGTCAGCACCATGTGGAAGAGCTCGATGACCTTCGAGACGCCGATGCTGTTCGCTATCGGCTTCGTCATCATGTTCTCAATCGGCGGTTTTTCTGGCCTGATGCTGGCCATCGTGCCGGCTGACTTCCAGTATCACGACACCTACTTCGTGGTCGCGCATTTCCACTATGTGCTGGTGACCGGTGCGATCTTCGCCATCATGGCCGGCGTCTACTACTGGCTGCCGAAGTGGACCGGCCACATGTACAACGAGACCCTAGGCAAGTGGCACTTTTGGCTAAGCACGTTCTTCGTCAACCTGCTGTTTTTTCCGCAGCACTTTTTGGGCCTCGCCGGCATGCCGCGGCGTATCCCCGACTACAACGTGGCCTTCGCTGATTTCAATATGTGGTCGTCGATTGGTGGCTTTGGGTTTGGCTTGTCGCAGCTGCTGTTTGCCTACATCGTGTTCAAGTCCATGCGTAGCGGTGCGAAAGCGACGGATCAGGTCTGGGAAGGAGCCCGCGGCCTCGAGTGGACCGTTCCTTCGCCAGCGCCGCACCACACGTTCACCGTGCCGCCGGTCATCGATGACCGCATGCTGGCGCACGGCGACATCACCCACTAATTGAAGCGATGACGAGCGAAAGCCGCATGCCTCCTTCAGCCGATGCCGACCGCCGAACCAGCGTTCGGCGGACAGCGATTGTGTTCGGTGTGATCGCCGTCGGTATCTATGTTGCGTTCATTCTGTCCGGCGTGATTGGTCGATGAGCGCCGCCCACTCCGATGACCATCGGCGCGTGCTTCGACGCGCCATCTGGACCTGCCTGCTCGCGTTCGGCTTCGCGTTTGCACTGGTGCCTATGTATCGCATTGCGTGCGAGCAGGTGTTCGGCATCAAGCTAGACGGCACGCCGTTAGATGCTGCAAAAGCGGCTGCCACACAGGTTGATCTCAGCCGTGAAATAGTCGTTGAGTTCGATACGACGGTTAACTCCAAGCTGCCGTGGAGCTTTCGGGCCGGCAGGTCGTCGATGCGCGTTCATCCGGGGCAGCTGACCGAGGCGGTTTTTTACGCTCGCAACGAATCGCCATCGCCCATCATCGGCCAAGCGGTGCCTTCGGTAGCCCCAAGTTCTGCGTCAATTTACTTCAGCAAAACCGAGTGTTTTTGCTTTACCGAGCAGCTGCTGGCCGCCGGTGAGGAGCGCGAGATGCCTGTGCGCTTCGTGATTGACCCAGACCTTCCGGCAGACGTAGAAACCCTCACCCTGTCCTACACGTTCTACAATAACGATCTTGCGACAGCGAAGCTGGTCGCCACTGGTAACTAAGTGCGCCGATTGGCACTGAGCCGGCAGCTGAAGCATCATTACTAAGGTTCAATTGGGGATCTCCATGGCTGCACACACCCACGACGCCAATATCTACTACGTTCCGCACAGCAGCCACTGGCCGCTGGTTGGTTCGGTCGGCCTGTTCATCATGTTGTTGGGCGCGGCCAACTGGATCAACGGCGTCAGCTGGGGCTTCCCAGTGTTTCTGGTCGGCACCGCGATCATGATCTTCATGCTGTTCGGATGGTTCGGCAACGTCATTGGCGAGTCGATCCGCGGCATGTTCAACTCGCAAGTCGACACATCATTCCGCATGGGAATGATCTGGTTTATTTTTTCTGAGGTGATGTTCTTCGCCGCGTTCTTCGGCGCACTTTTTTACGCCCGCATGTTCTCGATTCCGAGGCTAGGCGGCGACGGCGACGGCATGTCCACGCACACCCTGCTGTGGAGCGGTTATGAGGCCGCGTGGCCCACCAATGGCCCGGCTGAAGTTGGCGGTGACTTCAAGACCATCCCGGCATGGGATCTGCCGCTGATCAACACGCTGCTGCTGCTTGCATCCGGAGTCACCATCACCATTGCACACCATGCGCTGCGGGCGGGTAAACGCGGCGCGCTGCTGTTTTGGCTGGGTGCGACCATCGTGCTGGGCGCGGTCTTCTTGTTCTTTCAAGCGGAAGAGTACATTCACGCTTACAACGATTTGAACTTGACGCTTGGCTCAGGGATTTATGGCTCGACGTTCTTCATGCTGACCGGGTTTCACGGCATGCATGTGACCTTGGGTGCCATCATGCTGACGGTGATGTGGTTTCGCTGCGCCAAGGGTCATTTCAGCAAAGACCACCACTTCGCGTTTGAGGCAGTGGCGTGGTACTGGCACTTCGTCGACGTGGTGTGGCTGGGATTGTTTCTGTTCGTCTACGTGCTTTAAAGACCGAGATTGGTTTACGAGCCGGGATTGGGTATTCGTTAAACGCATAAATTACGGGTGCTCGACTCAGGCGGTTCGTTCATTCCTCGACGCCTAGAAAAACCCGTGCTCTGCACTTCCTAATCCCGAATCTCGGCTCTACAGCGAATGCCGATGCAGCGCTAGCGCCCCACGCCGTGAGGTTCGATCACGCCGGTCGCCATTCCCAGAATCACCAGTAGGATCAAGCCGACGGACAGACCAATCCGTCGAGTCAGCGCATTCACCGTGCGGTCGCTGCCGCTCTTATCGGTGAGCATGTAAAACAACCCGGCACCGAGGTTGTAAACGATGATCACTAGGAAGGCGATGATGATCAGTTTTTGCAGCATGGCCGTGTCGGAGAAGTCTGGGCGCGCAAAGTATTGCAGGTTGGTCGTTTACTCGCCGTGTGCGCTTGCCCGCATGCGAGTCGAATGATGCTTCATCGTGTCGGCTGGCTGCTGGTGACCCTCACTGCCTCTGCGATTTTTGCAGGCGCGGGTGTTTGGCAGTATCAGCGAGGGCTAGCCAAGCAGACGTTCATGGCTGATTTCTCGGTTGCCCTCACGGCCGATCCCGTCGCTATCGATAACGCCATAAAACAACCTACCGACCTTCCGCGACCCGTCGCAGGAACTCTGCGCCTCAGGCCATCAACGCCGTGGCTGCTGTTGGATAACGTTCGATATGCCGGTCAAATCGGCATTCGCGCCGTGGCGGCTTACCAGGCGAGTGACAGCACGATCGTATTGGTCGATTTTGGTTGGCTACCGCTGTCGGCAGATCGCAGCCTTCCCGTGATCGACGCACCGCCCGAACAGCTGACCGCGCGTGGCCTGCTGGTTGGCCTGCCGAGCGAAGGGCTGCGCATGGGGACAAACCCTTGGCCCGCCACTCAGGTAAGCGCCGTGCTGTTGACCTACGTTGATATCGGAGAACTTACGACTGCCTTCGGCGCGCCGCCGTATGCGGGCCTGCTGCGACTCGATCCGGCATTGCCCGTTGGCTTTGCACGCGACCTTGAGGCACTACCGAATACGCTATCGGCTGATAAGCACTTCGGTTACGCCCTGCAGTGGTTTGGATTTGCTGCAGCGTCGGTAGTGATCTACCTCATTTTCTTGTTTCGGAAACCGCGCCCGTGACTTCGGCATCGAGCTCCAAGCGACAGCTACTGCTGATCGCGTTCCTATTCCTAACTCCATTCTTTGTCGCTGTGCTAATGCGCTTTGGTGGTTGGCAACCGAGCACCACGCGCAACTTCGGCGAGCTGCTACAGCCGCCGCTCAGCATGGAATCGGTGACTGCCACCGATGCGCAAAGTGCCGATTGGCCATGGGTGAATGTTGAGCGTCACTGGACCCTGTTGGTGCAGCTGCCAGCCGTCTGCGACAGCGCCTGCCTCGAAGCTGCGGCAGTGTTGCCGCGAGTGCGTGAAGCGCTAGGTCGGCATGTCGAAAAACTTCACGCGTTTCAGCAAGGGCGCGCACTTGGTTCGACGGACGGCGCAATGCCTAGTTTGCAGCTTAGCGGCGATCTTCCGATTCCCCTCACTGAACTGCCGCAGTCTTTGCCACAAATTTGGCTGATCGATCCACACGGCTATTTGGTGATGCGCTACCGCGAAGGTTTTGATCCAAACGGTCTGCGTCGCGACCTATCGAGGCTGATCAAGTGAGCGCCTTACGACCGAGCTCAATGACATCACCGCACAAGCATTTTCACCGCATTGCTTGGCTTGCAGTAGGGCTTGCGCTATGCGTGATTATTTTTGGTGCCTTTGTCCGATTGTCGAATGCAGGACTGTCCTGCCCGGACTGGCCCACCTGCTATGGCAAAGCGACTTGGCCAACCCAAGCAGAGGAAATTGCGACAGCCAACGCCGCGTTTCCTGAGCGTGCGGTCGAGACTCGCAAGGCACCGTTAGAGCAATTCCATCGGCATATCGCGGCCCTGCTAGGCGTGCTGGTGCTGAGTTTGGCTGCACTGGCTGCGCGTCATCGACGGCACGGTTTGCCATGGGTGCTGTCGGGCAGCGCGCTGGTAGCGGCGTCCATTCCCGCCTACACCGGAGCTCACTATGTGCTGTCCAGTGCGCTGGCCGGCGCTGGCCTCGCACTACTCTTTGCTGCGGCAGTTCGCTGGAGCAACCGAGATTTCGCGCGAGTATCAGCGCTGACCCTTGGCGTCATCGTTATCCAAGCCATGCTCGGTATGTGGACGGTCACGTGGCTGCTAAAACCAATCGTTGTCATGGCGCACCTCATGGGCGGGCTGACCATGCTGTCGCTGCTGCTGTGGATTGCGTGGCGCAGCACCCCGAACACAGCCTTGATTGCCGGCAACGCTGGCCAGCTGCGCCGGCTCAGCTTAATCGGCCTCGTGCTGGTCGCGCTGCAAATCGCACTCGGCGGCTGGACCTCGGCTAACTACGCAGCATTAGCCTGTGGCACTCACTTTCCTACGTGCTCAGGCCAATGGTGGCCGCAGACCGACTTCCGCGAGGCCTTCGTTCTCTGGCGCGGCATCGGTGTTGATTTTGAAGGTGGCGTGTTGGATGGTCCCGCGCGTGCTGCGATCCAGCTGACGCACCGTTTGTTTGCACTCTTGGTGGCGGGTCACCTCGGGGTGCTTGCATGGAGACTAATGCGCTCACCGGGATTGTTAGCCTGGGGCGTAGCGCTTTTGATCGCGCTGCTTGCTCAGATTGGCTTGGGCATCGGCAATGTACTGCTCGGTCTGCCGCTCGTGGTGGCGACGCTACACACCGCGGGAGCAGCACTTCTGCTTGCGATTCTTGTGACCCTGCTGGCGCGACTGCGCCCGCCGCAGCCAATTTAGCGATGGGCTGCCTTGCATCGCAACGATTCGGGATGCAGGCTTGCCGCCCATGACCTCTTTACTTCAGTCCTATTGGTCGCTGACCAAGCCCCGCGTAGTTGCGCTGATCGTGTTTACTGCGGTGATCGGCATGTTTCTCGCTGTTCCGGGTATGCCGCCTTGGCAAGCCTTGATCTTTGGCAGCTTGGGCATTTGGTTGGCCGCTGCGTCGGCAGCGGCGATTAATCACTTGATCGATCAGCGCATCGATGCGGTCATGGCGCGCACCGCACATCGCCCGCTGCCGACCGGATCGCTGACATCGATGCAGGTGCTGCTGTTCGCCGTCGGTCTTGGTGCGCTTTCGATGCTGATGCTAGTTCTGCTGGTCAACACGTTGAGCGCGCTGCTGACGTTTGCTTCGTTGATCGGCTACGCCATTATCTATACCGGCTATTTGAAGCGCGCCACGCCGCAGAACATTGTGATTGGCGGTTTGGCGGGCGCGGCACCGCCGGCGCTGGGCTGGGTAGCGGTCACCAACCATCTGCACCCGCACGCCCTGCTGCTTGTGCTGATCATCTTCGTCTGGACTCCGCCGCATTTTTGGGCGCTGGCCATCTTCCGTCGCGATGACTACGCGCGAGCGATGATCCCGATGCTGCCGGTCGCTTACGGCGTGCAGTACACGCGCTGGCACGTGCTGTTCTATACCGTGCTGCTGTGCATCGTCACGCTGCTGCCGTGGCTCACGGGGATGAGTGGCCTGTTCTATCTAGGCGGTGCAGCCGTGCTTGGCGCAGGCTTTCTCTACTACGCGATTCGCCTAATGAATCCGCCCAGCGAACGCTTTGCGATGGAGGTATTCAACTACTCCATCGTGTATCTGATGGCGCTGTTCGCGTTTTTGCTGGTGGATCACTATTTGCCGAGCAGCGGTGGTTTAGGGCCTTTGCCCGGATAGGAATGTTAGCGACTCGCGCAGCCGTGCTCGCCACGCTGCCGCGTTGTGGGCGGTGCCCTCAAAGCGTTTGATGACGAAATCGGTGCCTTCGACTGCGCCTTGTGCGACCAGCCATTCGTTTACCGTGGCGTGTGAGGCTCCGAAGCTCGCGTCCAGCGTTTCGGTGCCGTACTCGAACCACAGACGCGCGCTCGTTGGCACCGTCATCTCGTGTTCGATCTCGCGCACGACATAGGGTGTTTCATCAGGTGTGGGGCGGGTTGCTACGTGGGTAGATGCAGACGAGCGGGGCGAGGAGGTCTGATATCGAAAGATCTGCTACTTGCTGATGGCCTCTAGTCTCAAGTCCCATTCATTGCGGCGCGCCGCCGAATACTACTCGCGACCGCGCTCGGCTAACATGGCGCGCATTTCGTCGCGCTCCTCAGGCTGCAGGCCGCGCTCATTCTGCAGCTGCATGAGGTCGTTAAGACGCTGCGCGCGGGTTTGTT
>JBBSIY010000204.1:0-6731 GCA_038257785.1 Lysobacterales bacterium | reverse complement strand
CCGAATGGACGCCGCTGTTCGCCAACCCTCAGTACAGCATCCTGCCGCTATTGGCGGGCACGCTGATGACCAGCCTGATCGCCATGTGCGTGGCCATTCCCTTCGGTACCGTCATGGCGATCCATCTCAGCGAGTTCGCATCGCCGCGCCTGCGCGAGTGGGTCAAGCCTGCGCTGGAGCTGCTCAGCAGCGTGCCGACCGTGGTGTTTGGCTATTTCGCGCTGCTGTTTGTCACCCCGCTGTTGCAGCGGTTCATTCCGGGTCTGCCAGGATTCAACATGCTTGGCCCCGGCATCGTCGTCGGCATCATGATCGTGCCCTATGTTTGCTCGCTATCAGAAGACGCGATGCGTGCAGTGCCAATGGAACTGCGTGAAGCCAGCTTTGCGATGGGTGCGAGTCGGCTGCAAACGGCTTTAAGAGTCGTACTGCCAGCGGCGATGTCCGGGGTCATCGCGTCATTTATTCTTGCGCTGTCGCGGGCTACCGGCGAAACCATGGTCGTGGCAATTGCGGCCGGACAGCAGCCCAACTTGAGCTTGGATCCCACGCAAGCGGCGGCCACCATCACATCGTTCATCGTGCAGGTCTCGATGGGCGATGTCGCGCACGGCTCGACCGCCTATCAAAGCCTGTTCGCTGCCGGCCTCATGCTGTTCTGCCTAACTCTCGTCTTCAATGTCATCGGCTACGTCGTGCGCCGCCGGCTGCGTGAGGCCTATTGATGGCACATCCATCGCGCTCGTTGAAATCGCATCTGGCGGCCAGTCGATTGCGCGACGCGGCGTTTGCCGTCATCGGCATGATCGCCATGCTGGTTACGCTGCTGGTACTGGCCGCGCTGTTTATTCAACTGGCCCTGGATGGCTGGCCGCGTCTGTCGCTGGATTTTTTGCTGGCGTATCCATCGCGGCATGCGGATCAAGCAGGGGTGTTGGCCGCGTGGGTGGGCTCGCTCTTGGTCATGCTGGTCACCGCGCTGGCGGCCGTGCCGGTCGGCGTCGCTGCCGCCATCTGGCTTGAGGAATACGCGCCGCGACGGTGGCTCTCGACGCTGATTGAAATCAACGTCACCAACCTCGCCGGCGTGCCGTCGATCATCTATGGCCTGCTGGCGCTAGGTCTGCTGGTGCAGCGCCTAAGTCTCGGCCAAAGCATTCTGGCTGCGGGCCTCACGCTTGCCATGATGATTTTGCCAATCGTCATTGTCAGCAGCCGCGAAGCGCTGCGCGCTGTACCGAGCACGCTGCGCGAGGCCGCGTTTGGACTTGGCGCGACGCGCTGGCAGGTAACCCGCGATCACGTGTTGCCGTATTCGATGGGCGGAATTCTCACCGGTGTGATCATAGGGCTGTCGCGCGCCATCGGCGAAACGGCACCGCTGCTGGCGATCGGCGCGCTTACCTTCATCGCCTTTCTGCCGCCCGCACCGCTGACCCACAGCGCACCGTTCATCAATGCAGACTGGCTGCATTCGCCGTTTACCGTCTTGCCAATTCAGATGTTTCACTGGCTCTCGCGGCCAGACGCACCGTTTCACGTCAACGCGGCGGCAGCTGGCGTGGTGTTAGTCACGCTGACCCTGGCAATGAATGCCGTCGCCATTTGGCTGCGGCACCGCGCGCGCAAACGCATTCAATGGTGAGCTCTATGTCAGAACAAGCGCCACCTTTAGCGATCAAAGCGCACATCCGCGATCTGAGCTTTCACTACGGTGAAACGCCGGCGCTGCGTCAGATCAGCATGGACATTGCGGCCAACGAAGTCACTGCATTGATTGGCCCCTCTGGCTGCGGCAAGACGACCCTGCTGCGCTGTTTCAATCGCATGCACGACCTGTATCCCGGCAGTCGCTACGGCGGCGAAATTCGGCTGATGCCAGACAACCTAAACCTCCTCGGCCGCGATATTGATCCTGTTGAAGCGCGTTTGCGCATCGGCATGGTGTTTCAGAAGCCCAACCCGTTTCCAAAGTCGATCTTTGAGAACGTTGCCTATGGGTTGCGCATCGTCGGCGAGAAGCACCGCTCGGTGATCGCCGAAAAGGTTGAGAAAGCGCTGCGCGATGCCGCGCTGTGGGACGAAGTAAAGGATCGGCTTGACGATCTCGCGTTCGAGCTGTCCGGCGGTCAGCAGCAGCGCTTGTGCATAGCGCGCGCGCTGGCCACCGAGCCCGAGATCATGCTCTTCGACGAACCGACATCGGCGCTTGATCCCAAAGCAACGGCGCGCATCGAAGAACTCATCGTCGAACTAAAAAACAAGCTGACCGTCATCATCGTCACCCACAACATGCAGCAGGCCGGGCGTGTCTCGCGCTACACCGCCTTCATGTACCTTGGTGAATTGATCGAGTTTGGCGAAACCGAAAATCTGTTCACGCGGCCGACGCGGCCGGAAACTGAAAACTACATCACCGGCCGCTTCGGCTAAATCGTCAGCGCACACTCTATGACCCTGCCCACCACAGCCCACACGCTAAAGAAGTTCGACGAAGAACTCGCCACGCTGCGCGACTTGGTGCTGCGCATGGGGGGGCTTGTAGAGGATCAAGTGCGACGTGGGCTCGACGCCCTCGCGCGCGGCGACAGCGCCGCGGCGCGGGATCTCGTCGCCAAAGATCGCGAGATAGACGCCATCGAGCTGCGCGCCGATGAAGAAATTGCCCAACTGCTAGCGTTGCGTAGCCCGCTCGGCATCGACTTGCGTACCGTGCTCGCGTACTCGAAAACCGTCACCGATCTTGAGCGCGTCGGCGATGAGGCAAAGAAAATCGCGCGCAGCTGCGAGCAGTCGCCTGAGTTGAGTGCCGACCTGCCGCGTCAGCCGTATATGGCGGACCTTCTGGCCATGGGTCGGCTCGCCGCTGAACTGCTGCACGGCGCGCTGGACGCGCTAGTGCGTCTGGACGTAGAGCGCGCTAGCGAAATTAAGCGCGCGGACAAGCAGCTCGACGCGGCGTTCGATTCAACCCTTGCCACCATCATCCAGCACATCATGGAAACGCCGGAGAGCGCCGGAATGGCGGTGCAGGCAATCTTCGCCGCGCGTGCGCTTGAGCGCATCGGCGATCACGCCAAAAACATCACCCAGTACGTGGTGTATTTGGTGCAGGGCCGGGACATTCGCCACCCGAAGGCCAACCCAGCTATGCAGGGCCGCTGAAGCGGCAGCCTCAGCAGCCTGACCGGCAACGAGCAGGTGGACTTAAAACAGATCGCCACCCGCTGAGAACGCGCGCTCCAAGGTATCGCCCAGGCCACCGATCTCGAGCACCAAACGATCAACTTCGCTGGCGTTTAAGCCCTCGTATGGACGGTTCTCGCAGAGCTGCAAATAGGGCACGCCATCAAGCATCGACTGCGCGAGATAGCCAACGCGCTGCTGCCAGTTGAACTCCAGCGAGCGACGCGCATCCAGCCCGGTCATGGGCGCGATGGCCGTGCTGAGGCGAAGATACTTGCGACCGTCGTCGCCCTCCAGCTCAGTCAAGAAAATGCCCTGCCGCCGGCGACCGCCATCGAGCGTTATCTCAATGGCAATCAGATAGGGATCGTTGGTGCTGATCGTGTAGACGCTGCCTACGTGGGCGCGGATTTGCTCGAAAGACTGCATACTTTTGAGAGGAATCGAAAGCGGACTGGGTATGCTACGCGGCGATGCCTATTCTGTCTGCCGTCGTTGAGCTGGATCAGCGGATTTTTGCCGCCGTACGCGCCATAAGCCATGGCCAAATAGCGTCATATGGTGGCGTTGCGACCCAGATTGGCTTGA
This sequence comes from Lysobacterales bacterium, assembly GCA_038257785.1. GTDB lineage: Bacteria > Pseudomonadota > Gammaproteobacteria > Xanthomonadales > Xanthomonadaceae > JANNWF01. Next base: position 2,957 of record JBBSIY010000204.1, on the reverse strand, counting down.
CTCGCGGCGCGAGGCGAGTTGCGCGTGCGTTGGGCAATAACCACGACGCATCGCTGCCTTGGCATCGCGTGCTGCGCGCGGGCGGCAGAATTGCTTTCGCCAAAGGCAGCGCTGAATTCGATGAACAGGCGCGCCGCCTCGTCGCTGAGGGTCACCAGCTGCGGGGATCGCAGGTGGTCGTCGTTGGGCTTGCTGACTCGCTGGATGCGCAGCTGTGGGGCTAAGCTGAAGCAGCCTCTTGCCGATTGCTGCAACGCGCAAACAGCAAGCTCACAGATGACGACGCAGCGTGCCTTCTTCGTTCAACAGACGGTTGATGCGGGTAAACACCTCGCCGCGCGAGAACGGCTTTTTCATGAAGTCGTCGGCACCGATTCTCTGCACATAGAACTGCTCGGTGGCCATCTCGTTGCCGCTCATCATGATGACCGGAATGTCCCGGGTGATCGGGTCGCGGCGCAGCTGGCGCAGCGCTTCAAATCCGCTCATGCCGGGCAGCACGATATCTAGAAAAATCAGCGCCGGTGCATGTGCGCGAGCAAGCTGAAGGCCGCGCTCGGCGTCGACGGCGTCGAGCACGTCGTACTGGTTTTGACGCAGGATGCGACCGAGCATGGCAAGGATGGTGGCCGAGTCATCGATCACCAGCACGCGCGTGCCCTCTTGGGCATTTTTGCGGGGCACTTCTTCGCGCCGCTCATTGCGCACCGCCGCAGGACGTGAAGCCGCTGCGGTCTCAGCAGCCGCCGCGCTAGCCTCGCGGAGCGCGCGTCGCTCGTCGATGAGTTGGCGAAGTCGAGCAAGAAAGCTCATGTAGGGTTCCCCTGACCCATATTCTGAGATGACAGTCTCGCACAAAGCACTGCGAATCTAGCCGCCCGCTGCCGTTCCGATCGATCGGCGGGCACGCCAGCACTGGTCCAGCAAGCGCGCCCGGTTATGATGCCGGCTGTTCGCTGAAACGCTCACCATGCTTAACGATCTACCGCCCATTACCAAGGCACTGCTGTGGAGCAATGCGCTCGTTTTCGGCCTGCAGATGCTGCTTGGCGAACCGGCGTTCGTATCCTTCATGCTGTGGCCGTTAGGGGAGTACCCGCTCGGCTACGACAACGGCGAGCTGATTTCAGCGGGCTTTCTGCCCTGGCAAGTGGTGACCTACGGCTTTCTACACGGCAGCCCGGGACACCTGTTTTTCAACATGATCGCGGTGTTCATGTTTGGCGCGCAGATCGAGCAGACGTGGGGGCCGCGCCGCTATGCGACGTTCTATTTCGCCTGCGTCATTGGTGCCGGATTGACCCAGCTTGCGGTGGCGACGTGGTCTGTCGCGGAAGGCGGGGCGCCCTACCCCACACTCGGGGCATCAGGCGGTGTATATGGGCTACTGCTGGCATTTGGGATGATGTTCCCCAATCGCCAAGTCATGTTGCTGCTGCCGCCGATTCCGATGAAGGCGCGCACCTTGGTCATTGTGTTCGGTGCGATTGAACTATTCATGGGCGTCACCGGTACGCAGAGCGGCGTGGCCCATTTCGCTCACTTGGGCGGCATGCTGTTTGGCTTCCTGCTTATTCAGTACTGGCGCGGGCGCTGGCCGTTCAAGCCGACGCAGCGCCGCTGACATCGATGAAATCGCGTATCGCTAGCCCGATTATTGCTAGCCCGGTAGTCGCAAGAAATCCGGGCTAGCTACTAGGCGCAGGGAATCCAGTCTTGGACGCGCCTGCGGCAGCAAATCGCGCAGCGAAGCTAGCTCACCCACAAGCACATCGATCTCTTCCGCGCGCACCGCAGGGTTGACGGCCGCGAGCGCCGTAAGGCGTTCGATTTCGTGGCCCAGCAGCTGTGAGGCGGCCGTCGTTGCAGCCTCTATTCGCTGCGTCGCCAGCACGGCAACCGCTTCGCCGGCGCGTTTCACAAGCGGCGGCACCAGAGCAGCGAGGGGCTTGCGATAGCGCTGCAAGTCCACCGTGCGCTCAGACGCACGTTCGAGCGCACGCGCGCTAGGCACAAAACTATCGCGGAGCTGTAAACGTGTATCGACGACGATACGTATGGGGTTGGGCGGCAGATAGCGCTCCACGTGTAGATGCCGCGGCGCGACACACTCCAGCACGTAAACAGCCTCCAGCAGGACCGTGCGCGCCGGCAGACCCTCGTCCAGCAAAAACGCGGCGTTGCCCGTCTCGCTGCCAAGCACCAAATCTTCCGCCGCCAGCAGCAGCGGATGGTCGGCGCGCAGGAACAGAAGGTCATCTCGTGCCAAGGCGACAGCGCGGTCAAAGGTCGCTGAGCATGCCCCGTGCTTGAACGCCTCGAAGGCATCTAGCGTCAGGTACTCGGGATCGAGCAGCCAGATATTCTTGCCCAACGACTCGTGGTGAACACCAAACTGCTCGAACAAGCGCAGCGGGTAGTCGTCACTGGCGGCGCGCTCGTCGTCGGCCAACAGCGCCGCGCGTAGTGCACCAACGTCAGCGCCCTGCTGACTGGCCAGCTCCAGCAGGCGATCGCGTCCACGTAATATCTGCGCGCTGAGCTCAGCGTGGCGAGCGCGTGTGCGCGCATTGAGCTGCTCAATCGCGCCGCCCTCTCCTACACCTCGGTCGCACAGGTTGCCTTCGGCAAGCGCTAGGGAGGTTAGCTCAGCGCCGAACTCGTTGAGCAGCTCGCGACCGTCGGCGCAGACGCCGGTAAACGCGTCCAATCCGTCGGCGTACCAGCGCAGCAGTGCGTGCTGAGGGCTGTTTTCGATCGCGCTGGCGTGCAGATGCACATCACCGCGCTGGCCAATGCGATCCAAGCGGCCTATGCGCTGCTCCAGCATGTCGGGATCGAGCGGCAAATCCCAAAAGATCAGGTGCTGAGCAAACTGGAAATTACGGCCTTCGGCGCCTATTTCTGACGCAATCAGGAGCCGCGCGCCTTCCGGATCTGCAAAATACGCCGCGTTG
>JBBSIY010000203.1:0-6754 GCA_038257785.1 Lysobacterales bacterium | reverse complement strand
GGACCTTGTGCCGTCTGATCAATTGTTCAGCGGTTTTGCTGGCTCGGCGGTGATGAGCGTAATGGCAACCATGATCTTGGGCGCGGGTCTTGACCACGCCGGCGCTCTTAATCGCCTCGCCAGCTGGCTGCTGCGGATGTCGAACGGTGTCGAAGAACGCCTCGTCCTGACCAGCGCGGCGGTGGCGGGTCTGCTGTCGGCGTTTATGCAAAACCCGGCCGTCACCACCTTGTTCCTGCCGGTCGCCTCGCGTTTGTCGGCGCGTACCGGCGTCAGTCTCTCTCGCCTTTTGTTTCCTATCGCCGCATGTGTATTGATGGGCGGCGGCCTCAGTATGGTTGGCAATTCGCCGTTGATATTGCTGAACGACCTGCTGGTCTCAGCGAACCGGAATCTACCGTCGGGCGTGGCGACGCTGCGACCTTTACCGATGTTCGCACCTATGCCTATCGGCGCGGCGCTGCTGCTGCTCGGCCTTGGGTACTTCTGGTTTGTTGGCCGTCGTTATCTCAACAAAACCGACGACAAAGGCGTGACGCCCGCGCGCACGGAAAGTTATTTTGCGCAGACCTACGGCATCGACGGCGAGGTGTTTGAGCTGACGGTGACCGCCGAAAGCCCGCTGGTGGGTATGTCGTTGGGCGAGGCCGAAACGCAGCGCGGTGCGCCGCTGCTGCTGGCGCTTAAAACTGGCAATGAATCGCGCCTTGCGCCGCCCGGCGACACCATGATTTGGGTCGGCAGCGTGCTGGGCGTGCTGGGCCGACGTGAGGACGTTACCGACTACGCGCAAAACAACCTGCTGCGCGTGCAGTCGCGGCTGCGGCAGTTTGGTGATTTGTTTAACCCTAGTCGCGCCGGTATTTCTGAGGCTGTGGTGCCGCCAACCTCGCGCTTCATTGGCAAAATGCAGCCTGAACTACAGCTGCGCAAGCGCCACGGCATTAGCCTGCTGGCGATCAATCGTGGCAACGAGGTGTTTCGCGAGGACATCCGCAGCGTGCCTATCAAGCCTGGCGATTTGCTGGTCTTTCACAGCATCTGGCGTGACCTAACGCAGGCCGCGGAGAATCGCGATTTTGTGGTCGTGACGGACTATCCCAAAGAAGAACAGCGCCCGCACAAGATGATTCATGCGGTGACTATCTTTGTGCTCGGCATTGGCTTGGCGTTGAGTGGGATGGTGAGCGTACCGGTGGCGCTGATGGCCGGTGTCGTGGCGATGCTGATCAGCGGAGTGCTGCAAATGGACGAGGCCTACGCGGCGATCAACTGGAAGACGGTCTTCACCATGGCCTGCCTGATCCCACTTGGCTGGGCGATGGACTCATCGGGTGCGGCGGCGATGATTGCGGCCGAGGTCTTTGAGCGCTTTGGTGACTTGCCGACGTGGGTGCTACAGGCCGCTATCGGCATCATGACGACGCTGTTTGGTCTCGTGGTGAGCAATGTGGGCGCGACGATCATCATGGTGCCAATGGCGATCAATTTGGCGATCTCACACGGCGACGCGCCGGTCCCCTATGCCTTGATCGTAGCGCTATGTGCGTCCAACAACTTTGTCAGCGTGTCAAATCCCGTGCTGTCTATGATTGCCGGGCCCGCCGGCTACCGGAGCTGGGATTTGGCGCGGATTGGTGGGCCGCTGTCGCTGCTATACATCGTCGTGGTGCTATCGGTAGTCAATCTTGTTTACTAGCGCCTAGCGGGTCGCTAAGAACCAGCGCGCCGCCGATGCTGTGAGTCGCCAACGACTGCAGCTGGCTGCCGCGACAGGGGCCACCCACGCAGCGACCGCTTGGGATCTCAAAGCTCGCGCCGTGCGCGGCGCAAATCAACAGGCCGCCATCGATCAAGAACCGACCCGGTGCCCAGTTCAAAGCCCGCCCGGCGTGCGGACAGACGTTATGGAATGCGCGCACATCGTCCCCACGACGCAGCAGCAGCACGGACGTCGGCTCGCCGGCGACATGCGCCATCACTTCCAAAGCGCCGCCGTCGGCGACATCGTCAATCCTGCACAGGTGGCGCTGCGCGGCGTCGTTTAGGCTTGAATCTGTCACGTATGGCCTCATCCTTTATTCTGTACGCTGCGCGCCCGTCGTCAGGTCGGTGACGCGCCCAGCCAGTCTGCCACGAGGAGCGCTATTGATGAGGACGCTGACATGATTCGCTTCGCGTTTGCGCCGCCGCGCAACCCGCTCGCTCGAATTGCGCTGGGGCTCGGCGGTTTGGCCATCCTCGCATTGCTCTCCGTATTTGGACTGGCGTTGGCGGCGCTCATAACGGCGGCCGTCGCCGGTCGCGCGCTGTGGCTGCGCCTGCGCAGTGGCGACCAGCATGGCAAAAGCGAGACCGATCCGCTGGTTATAGACGGCGAATTCACGGTCGTCGAGCCGTCGCGTCTTCCGCTACGCCGTTAAGACAGGGCTTGCATGCCACCGTGAGTTATCTATTCGAACCGCAGCTTGTCCCCGCTCTCAGCATCCGTGGATTGGAGCAGCGCTTTCCGGTGCATCGCATCTACTGCGTAGGTCGTAACTTTGCCGAGCACGCGCGTGAAATGGGCTCAGAAATTGATCGCGGCACGCCGGTTTTTTTCTGCAAACCAGCCGATGCGATTGTTGCCAGCGGCGGACGCATACCGTATCCGCCGGGCACCAGCGATTTGCATCATGAAGTCGAGCTGGTGGTCGCACTTGACAAAGACGCGCCAGCCGGGCGTCTCGGCGTTGATGACGCCGATGCGCTGATATTCGGCTATAGCGTCGGCCTTGACCTCACGCGTCGCGATCTACAGGCGCGTGCAAAGTCTAAGGGCTTGCCATGGGATACCGCCAAAGCGTTCGACGCCTCGGCGCCGGTCGCCGAGCTGTTAGACAAAGAAGCATTTGGTGCGCTGGCGACCAAGCAGCTTTGGCTTGACGTCAACGGCGAGCGTCGCCAGCAGGCGCCACTGTCTGACATGGTGTGGGATGTACCCGCCATCCTTGTCGAGCTTTCCGCGCTCTATCGCCTGCGTGCCGGCGATCTGATCTTCATGGGCACGCCTGCGGGCGTCGCGGCGCTGCAGACCGGCGATCGTTTTCGCGCGGGGCTGGATGATTTGATCACGCTCGAAGGCGAAATCGTCGCCTGAGCTGGACCAATGCGCAATGTCCGCTCGCGTTAAACGCGTCGTTGGCGCTGATCAGCTCCGCAGAATCTTGTCCATCGCTTTTCCCTTCGCAAGCTCATCAACAAGCTTGTCTAGAAAGCGAATTTTCTGCATCAGTGGATCGGCCACCTCCTCGACGCGAACACCGCAGACAACACCCTTGATCAGCGACGTGTTCCGATGCATCGCCGGCGCATCGGCGAAGAAGGTCTCGAAGTCGCATTCTTGGTCGATTTGCCTCTGTAGGGCAGCTTGGCTGTAGCCCGTTAGCCAGCAGATGATCTGGTCAACCTCGCCTCTGGTCCTATTCTTACGCTCCGCCTTTTGCACGTACATCGGGTAAACCTTTGAGAAGGCAGTGGCAAAGATTCGATGGCTAGTCATCTTTAGGCTCTCATTACCTCTGGCCAGCGCGGCTGTCGAAACGATGGGCCGTTCGCAATCGGGAAGCGCTGATGGCGGCCCGCTCGGTTTGTCGCGGGATCTTCACTAGAACCCGCCCGGCGCGTTGATGACAAGCAAGAAACCTATCGGGCCAGCCATCAAAACCCACGATCCCCCGACAGGATATTCCCCAGCCCGCCAAGCACGGAGCCTTCACCGCGACTGCCGCCCTGCTGCGGTGCGGCGGCGTGGATACGGCCAGCCATGCGCGAGAAGGGCAGGCTTTGCAGCCAGACGTGACCGGGGCCGGTGAGGGTGGCGAGGAACACGCCTTCGCCGCCAAACAGCATCGACTTAACGCCGCCGACCGGCTTCACGTCCATGTCCACCGTTTGCGTGTGCGCAACGACGCAGCCGGTATCGACATCGATGCGTTCGCCCGACGCCAGCTCGCGTTCGACTATGGTGCCGCCGGCATGCACAAAGACGAGGCCATCGCCTTCGAGCTTCTGCATGATGAAGCCCTCACCGCCGAACAGCGCGGTCATCACTTTCTTCTGAAAATGGATGCCGATCGACACGCCGCGCGCGGCGCAGAGAAAGCTGTCTTTCTGCGCGATGATGCGGCCGCCATAGTTGGATAGCGTTAGCGGGATGATGGTGCCGGGGTAGGGCGCGGCAAATGCGACCTTGGCTTTGCCGCTGCTGCCGGCGTGCGAAAATACCGTGGTAAACAGACTTTCGCCGGTGATGACGCGCTTACCGGCGCCGACTAGCTTGTCGAAAAAGCTACCGCCTTGACCGCTGTGGGAGCCGTCGCCAAACACGGTTTCCATCTGAATAACCGAATCCTTGAACATCATCGCGCCCGCCTCGGCGACCGCGCTCTCGCCCGGATCAAGCTCGATTTCGACAAACTGCATGTCTTCGCCAAAGATTCGATAGTCGATGACGTCAGCGGTCGGCGCGCTAGGGGCGGGCGGCGCTACCGGCTGCATGTTAGTGCCCGCCGACCCACCGACGAGCTCCGTGCAGCTGCCTATTGGCATCCACTCGGCGAAACCTGCGCGCCAGCAGTGTCCGTATGGGTTTGCGGTGGCCTGGGTCTGCGCCGTCGCTTGGTCGAACGGCCCCGACTGCTGGCCGCCGTAGCTCAAATACCACTGGGTCACGGACATCTCCTTAGGTGAATTCGGAATGGGTGTACTTCGGCCACCTTGGTCCGATCAATTCGCTCAGATCGAATCACTCAGATCGATTTGGTCAGACCAATTTAATCAAATTTGCATGTGTCGCAGACGCCAGCCACCGAGTCCTGTGACAGGCGCTCGACGCTCACCTTAGGCAATGCCCAACTGGGCATGCAGTTCGGCGCGCCTTTCTTTTGGGATCGCTAAACCGTCGGCTAGGTCGGCGAGGTAGCGATGCTCTTCCGCGCTATCTAACGTAATGGCCAACAGCGAGGCTGCATATACCGGCTCAGCCAATGAACGCGGTGTCTGCGCGACTAGCTCACCAAGCGCCACTGGGCTTGCTAGTTCTGTCTGCAGGTAGGCGAGGGTTTCGTCGTCGTCGCCCGCAGCCCGAGCGCGTTCAAGAATGCGGCTGCGCTCTGCATCATCGATGGAGCCATCGGCTGCCGCCGCCGCGATCATGGCGCGCACCATCAGAGCCGCTTCTTGGCGATGTAGATCGAGCATAGGTTGCGCACGCGTCGGCGCACTCATACCCGGCGGTGGAGGCGGCGGTCCCGGGCTCACCACAGGTGGCATCGTCGGAACTGCAGCGGCGGCGGTCGGCGCCGGCGTGGATGCGCCGCTCGTCTGCCCCTTGGAATAGTGTTGATAGGCAGCCATCGCCACGCCGAGCAAACCCAAGCCGACTGCAGCCTTGTTGCCGCCAAGCGCTGAACCTACGCCGCGCCGCCCGCGACCGGCACCGCCGAACGCGCCGCCCAGCGCACCTCCCACCATTTGCTTCAACAGACGCTCTGGATCAAACATCGGGCTCACTCCCTTACATCGAGACTAAATAATCAACGCGGTTGCCAAGTACCCTGGCGGTGCCGATATGTTACCCGCCACGCTGGGTCCCGCTGTGTATGATCCGCGCTAGTGCGCCGGCCATGCTCGGCGGTCGCGGCAGTTTGCGAGGAAAGCGCTCATGCGGCATGTAAATCTCAAGTATCGACTTGCTGGGTGCATGACCCTCGGTCTGTGGCTTTCGCCACTCGCGGCCGCTGATCTTTCCGGTGTCATTGAGCTGACTTCGGGCGGCAAGCCGTTGCGCGCCAGTGAGGCCGAAGACGCCGTCGTGTATTTCCGCCCAAAGCGCATGGTTGGCTTTGATCCCCCGGCTGAGCGTGCGGTGATGACCACGCGTCGCAAGCAGTTCTGGCCGCGGCTGCTTGCCGTAGCCGCCGGTACCACGGTGCAGTTCCCGAACGAAGACGTCATCCTGCACAACGCATTTTCTTCATCATCGGGAAACGCGTTTGACACTGGCGTCTACGGGGTCGGCGAAGGTGCGACGCACACTTTCGCCAAGCCGGGTCTCGTCAAGGTGTACTGCAATGTTCACCACTCGATGTTTGCGCACATCCTCGTGCTCGATACCCCTTACTTCGCCCGACCAGATGCGCGCGGGCGATTCAAGCTAGAGGGCTTGCCCGATGGCGACGGCGACCTAGTCGTCGTGCACGACCGCAGCGCCCCCGTTCGGCAGGTGATCGATCCTGCGGTGCGGACTGAGGTAACGGTCAACGTCACTCTAACAACGCAAAAGGTGCCGCCGCACGCCAATAAGTTTGGCAAACCCTACGGGAGACCGCTCGATGGCGACCGCTACTGAGATGCACGCGCCGCGTGGTCGGCTGTCGTTGGCCGTCCGCATTTTTTTGCTGCTGGCCCTATTGCTAAGCGTCGCGGTCGGCACGGCCGTTTTCATTAGTCATCAGCAAGGCGCTCGTATCGCTGATCGCTCGGTGCAGCGCGCCCTGACGGCCAGCGGTGCTCTACAGCTGGAGTTTGCCGAGCGTCAGTTGGAAGAAGTGCAGCTGAAGATTCAGCTGATTGCCGCTGATCCTGCCTTTGTTAAGTACATTGCGGATGCGCAGGGCGACCGGCTCGGTTTTGATGCCGACGCCGACGCGCGTTCAATTCAAGATTTGCTGACCGAACGCAAGGAAGCATTTGGCTTTGACATTGGCATCGT
>JBBSIY010000202.1:0-6757 GCA_038257785.1 Lysobacterales bacterium | reverse complement strand
TCGTCTTCGCGCGTCCAGACGGTTTTGATCGGCATTGCTTCATCTTTTGCAACGGTGGCCGCCAGCGCGACAAAATCTCCGGCCGGGTTGGCGCGGCGACCAAAACCGCCGCCTAGCAGCAGGTTGTGCAGCACGACTTTCTCTGCAGGCAGTCCAAGGATCGCCGCGGCGCGATCGCGATCCGGACCTTGCATCTGCGTACCGGTCCAGATCTCGGCCTTGTCGCCCTGATGGTGAACAGTAGCGTTGAGCGGCTCCATAGTGGCGTGGGCCAAATACGGGACGTGGATGTCGACCTCTAGCGCGTCTTTAGCCTCAGCCAGCTTCGCTTCTGCATCGCCACGCTTGACGGCGATTGCGCCGGTCTTGCTGGCCAGTTCGGCATACTGCTCCGCCTGCTTGCCGCTATCGACGCTTGCGTTGGCACCGAGATCCCACTCAATCTCAAGCGCGTCGCGGCCTTTTTTTGCCGCCCAGAAATGATCGGCGATAACGGCGACGCCCGCCGGCACCGCTTTGACCTTGCGTACCCCCGGCACCGCAAGCGCGGCCTCACCTTTGAACGAGGTCATGCTTGCGCCAAACACCGGCGGCCGCGCCACGACCGCTGTCAGCATGCCGGGCAAAGTCACGTCGATACCGAACTTAGCCGAGCCGTTGACCTTGTCGGGGCCTTCGAAGCGTTTTCGACCACGTCCGATATAGCGGAACTGATCCGGCGTCTTCAGCACAATCTGACCCGGATCAGGCGTGGGCAGCTTGGCGGCCGCATTGGCCAGTTCGCCATAGGCGACGCGTCGGCCAGAGGCCTCGTGAATAACGAAGCCGGATTCGGTGCGCAGGGCCGAGCGTGGCACCTCCAATCGTTGCGACGCGGCCTCCAAAAGCTGGTGGCGCGCCTCAGCACCGGCGCGGCGCATCGGGTCGAAAAAACCGCGCACGGAATTCGATCCGCCGGTGACCTGCGCGCCAAACAGCGGATGATTGAAGCGCGCGTCTGCGCCAATCATCTCGACCTTGACGCGGTCGAGATCGATATCCATTTCGTCAGCGACCAGCATCGGCAGTGAGGTCAGCACGCCTTGGCCCATTTCGGCCTGTCCAACGAACACGGTGACGTTGCCGTCGCTGGTCAGCTGCACGAAGGCGTTGGGCCGAAATACACCGTCGCTGGCTTCAGCCGCGATGGCCTCGGCCAGCGGCGAGAATCCGGGTACATGCACGGCAATGACGAGACCACCACCGGCAAGCGCGCTGTTCCGAATGAACCGTCGGCGTGAAGCGTTGTCGACGTTCATGCCTTGACCTCGTTGAGCTTCTCAGCGGCAAGCTTGTTCGATGCCAGTTTCTTTGCGGCGAGGCCAACGGCGTCGCGAATCTGGCTGTAGGTGCCGCAGCGACACAGATGCCCGTTCATCGCGCTGACAATGGCTGCCTCGTCGGGCTCGGGATTGCTGGCGAGCAGGGCGGCAGCGCCCATTATCTGACCCGATTGGCAATAGCCGCACTGCGCGACATCGGCTTCTAGCCACGCCTGCTGTACCGGATGGCTGCCGTCGCTGGAGAGTCCTTCAATCGTCAGTATCTCTTTGCCTTCGGCGGCTGACAGTGGCGTCACGCAGCTGCGGATCGCCTTACCGTCGAGATGCACCGTGCACGCGCCGCACAGCGCCATGCCGCAGCCGTACTTGGTGCCGGTCATACCGAGTCCGTCGCGCAGCGCCCACAGCAGCGGCGTGTCGGCCGGCAGGTCAATGTCGCGTTCGCTGCCATTAACCTTGATTTTCATGCCGATCCCCTTTCGATGAATGCCGCGAGCCTACGCCCGTCTTCGGCGGCTTACCAGTACAGTACGCGCTCCGTTTTGAGCCCCTGCACCGCGCATGAAATACGCACGAATTGTTGTCTGGGCGGTTTTGGTTCCCGCTGCCCTGCTGTTTTTTGCATGGAAGATGAACTGGCACATCAGCGACGTGCGGACAGGTGCGCTTGAGCAGCGCGAGCGCGAGCAACGTATGAACGCGATGCGGGCGCAGGGCGATCAGCAGGCGGCGCTAGTTTTGGAGGAGCGAATCCAAGGGCGCCGCGCGCTTGCGCAAACCTGTGTCTCGCGCGCAATGCGAACGCTAGGCGCAGGCCTAGCCAATGCGGCCACCACGCTAGTTATCGTCAACTACAAGGGCTGTGGGCCGCGGTGCGACACGGACGCCGTTGCCATTCGAATGGCCGACACATACGTGATGGAGCGCCTGCAAGTGCTGCTGATCCGCACGATTGAAGAGAACCAGAAGCCGACGCCGCTAGGTGTGCATACGGTCACGATTACCGACTGCAAATCTTTGGCGTCTGACTATGGTGATGATTATTTTTTCCGCAATGCGAAAGGCGAGCTGTCAAGCTCAGGCGAGCGGCACGAAGCCTATATGCGCGAGCGCAAACCCATCAGCGGCGTATTCGATCCAGAGCCGCTAGTGCGCCAGGGACTGAGTATTTCTCGCTAAGGTCTGGATAGCGCTGTGGGCATTGCCGCTGCTGCATTTGCCGCCGCTATCTGCGATCGCGTCAGGCGCGTGGTATTTCCCGCAAGCGCGGCAGCGACGCGCTAAGCACGTCTATAGGTGTTGCGAATGGCCGAGCGATAAAGCTGAAACCCAGCGCCCAGCGCGGTCGGCGAGCTAGGTCCGGCGCTACGCCACCACGTCGACGCCGCGCCAAAACGCCACGTGGCCTTTAATATTTTCTGCTGCCGACTTGGGCTCGGCGTAATACCACGCGGCTGCCGCGTTGGTGTCGCCAGCGACGCAGACGTCGAAATAGCTGGCGAGGCCTTTCCAGCCGCACACCGTCGTCTTGCTGCTGGGCAAAAAGAAGTCGCGATTCAATGACTCAGGCGGGAAATAATGATTGCCTTCGACGACGATCGTGTCGTCTGATTCGGCCAGCACAGCCTCTTTCCAGATCGCCTTCATCTTTCTTTATCTGCCTTCGGGGCTTGATTTGCCTTCGGGGCTTGATCTTCCTTGCTCGGTTGATCTTCCTTCCGATAAACCACTACAGTTTTGCCGCGCGCGTGCAGCGCGCCGTTTTCTTCCAGTTGCTTAAGCACTCGGCCGGCCATCTCGCGCGAGCAGCCGACGATGCGCGCCAGCTCTTGGCGGCTGACGCGAATCTGCATGCCCTGCGGGTGACTCATGGCGTCCGGCTCATCACACAGATCGACTAGGGTGCGGCTAATACGATTGGTCACATCGAGAAACGCGAGGCGACTGGCCTTGCGGCTGGTATGCAGCAGCCGCTTGGTTAGCTGTGCACCAATCGCAAACAGAATTTTTGGGCACTCGTCGGCCAGCGGACCCGCAAACAGCGCATGCAGACGCTCAACGCCAATTTCGGCCAGCTCGCAGGCGCTGCGCGTGCGGAGCAGAACTTCACGCTGTGGCGCACTGATGAAGATGCCAGTTTCGCCGACGAAATCACCGGCGTTGATATAGCTCAGCACTAGCTCGCGGCCATCGTCTTCTTCTAGCATCACGCTCAACGTTCCGCTGATCACGTAATAGATCGTGCCAGCCGGATCGCCGGGGCGAAACACGTCTGCCCGGCTCGGGTAGCGGCGACGATGGCAGTGCGCCAAAAATCGATCCAGCGAAAACGGGTCCGGTGCTAGCGACGCCGGTTGATGCGGCCGCCAGAGTGCGGTGGCCAGATTCGTCATAGGTTTTCCCCTTGCGTCGCCGTGGACGAACACCGCAAGAGTAAACGTGCGGCTGCGTGCGAGCAATGCGGCCGCGCACAGCGAAGATCGCGCCTGTCATCGAATTGATCGATAATCGCCCATTACTTTGATTGGATTGGACTCGCCAACCGTGGTCAAACCCCTACCGCGACTAAAGCTGCAAGGCTTCAATAACCTCACCAAAGCGCTGAGCTTCAACATTTACGACGTTTGCTACGCGGTCAGCGAAGACCAACGTCAGCGCTATATTGAGTACATCGACGAAGCCTACAACGCGGATCGTCTGACGCAGATCTTGACCGAAGTTGCGCACATCATCGGTGCCAACATCCTCAATGTCGCGCGTCAGGACTACGACCCGCAGGGTGCTTCGGTCACGATACTAATTTCCGAAGAGCCAGTGATCGACAAGAAAGCGGCCGGCAAAGAGGTGCTGTCGGGCGCGGTGCGCGAGCATCCGGAAGAGGCGTCTGTGGTGGCGCATTTGGACAAGAGCCACATTACGGTCCATACATACCCGGAAACGCACCCGCAGAACGGAATCGCGACGTTCCGCGCCGACATCGATGTCGCCACCTGTGGCGTTATTTCACCGCTGAAGGCGTTGAACTATTTGATCGAGAGCCTCGAGTCCGACATCGTGATCATGGACTATCGCGTGCGCGGCTTTACCCGCGACGTAAAAGGCAAGAAGCACTACATCGATCACAAGATCAACTCGATTCAGGACTATCTCGCCAAGCACATCCGCAACAAGTACGAGATGTTTGACGTCAACGTCTACCAAGAGAACATCTTCCACACCAAGATGCATGTGAAAGAGTTCGACCTCGACAACTATCTGTTTGAAGAGAAGGCGAAAAATCTCGGCTTCAAGGATCGGCTACGCATTGAGGCGCAGCTCAAGCGTGAGATTGAAGAGCTGTTTCACGGGCGCAATTTGGATTAGCTGTGGGGCGCTTGGTGACGCTGTAAGAAAGCACGATCAGAAGCGTTCGACGCAAAGACGCAAAGGTAGAGCGCGATGCGGGGGTGATGTGGTGCGCTTAGCGTCAAGCGATGCTCAGCGCTATCTGGCCGTGTGCCTGCTTTAGGAAGTCTGTTGCCGCAGTTTTGCTTTCTTTGCGTCTTTGCGTTGAACGCTTTTCAGCTTCAGCGCAAATGACTCATACCCGATAGGCAACCGCCTTCATCACGGCGCTGACCAGCTTCATCAGGCTTGGCACCGGAGGCGGGAGCTCGCGCGCGCCGGCGTCTTTGGCGGATTGGCCATGCGCGGCTTCGTCTGCCTGCATTTGCGTAATGATTTCACGGCTGCGCAGGTCGGCAGCTGGCAGCTGGTGCAGATGTTCGCCTAGATGCGCTTCGACTTGGCGTTCGGTCTCGACCACAAATCCAAGGTTATAGCCATCGCCGGCCATGCCGGCAGCGAGCCCAATGGCGTAGCTGCCGGCATACCAAAGCGGGTTGAGCAGGCTGGCGCGACTGTCTAACTCTTGCAGACGGTCGCTGCACCACGCCAAATGATCGCCCTCTTCGCCCGCTGCTTTTAGAAGCGCATCGCGCGTCGATGCATCGCGCGCAACGGCGGCTTGCCCAAGATACAGCGCCTGCGCGCAGACTTCGCCCGTGTGATTGACGCGCATCAAACCTGCTGAGTGGCGGCGCTGCGTGTCGTCTAGCTCAAGGCTCGCGGATTGCGCAGGATTTGGTCGCGCTGCGCTGACCGGCGCGCCCATCGATGTGGCCAGCGCGCGTTCTGCTTCGATAAGCAAGCGATCAAGGCGCGACAGGTTTCGTGCGTTGGACGTCATGGCAAATGCTCTGCAAGAATTTCGACGGGGTGGTGAGTACGGATCGGTGAGTTGCGCGCCGTGAGGCCGGCCGCCAGATGCAGGCGGCAGCCAATATTGCCTGAGCAAAGCGTGTTTGCTTGGTCGTCATCGATCTGATCAAGCAGCTTAGAACGCAGCGCGTCGGCGCGCTCACGGTGCAAAAAAACGTGGCTACCCGCCGCGCCGCAGCAGCCGCTATCGGGTAACGAGCGAATCACTTGTCCGGGAATGGCGGCGAGAATGCGCGCGGCAGCATCCGCACGGCCGACGTTTGTTGATTGCGTGCACGGCGTATGTACGATGATGGCGTGCGTCGAGGGACGCAGATTCAACTGAGGCAGTTGCGCATCATCGGCGATGAAGGCGAGCAGCTCGCCTATGGGCGCTCTAATCCCATCTAGCGATTCACTGAGGCCGGCAAAGCACCCGCTGGCACTGACCAACACGGCTGAGCAGTCGTCCACTGCTGCATTCAACGCTTCGCGGGTAGATCGTGATTCTCTAAGCGCAGCGTCAGCAGCGCCCGCATGTCGATGCAAAGCGCCGCAGCACAGCGCGCCGGTCGGTAGCCACACGTCCCAACCCAGCGCATTCAGAACACGAATGGCAGCGCGATGCACGTCCGCATCGAGCTGCCGGGCGACGCAGCCGGTGAACAGCGCGAGGCGGCCGCGCGGTAAGCCAGGCGCAGGATGAACCCCGCCAGCGGGTGCGCGCTGCGGCAGGCTCGGCAGCGCGCTCAACCATCGGCTCGGCAGCACGCGACGCGCGAAGCGAAGTAGCGCCCAACCCAAGGCTAGCGGCCAGCGCTGCGAGATCGCCCACTCCAGCGCGCGCTGTCTCGCATCGGCAGTTCGGCGTCGGCGAATTAGCGTTCGTGCATCGACCAATAGGTCGTCGAACTTAACTCCGGCGGGACACGCGCTTTCACAGCGACCGCAGCCAAGGCAGTGATTGATCGCCACAGCCGCGTCATCGAATGCGGCGTCGAGTCGGCCTTCAGCGAGTGCCGCGGCCAGCGTGATCCGACCGCGTGGCGACTCGGATTCATTCGTATCTAAGGCATAAGTGGGGCAGTGCGGCTGACATAGCCCGCAGCGCACACAGCTCTGCGTCAAGCTGAGCAGTCGCCTGGGAATGGCGTCGGAATTGGGCGATACGGCACTGACCAAGACGGCGTCCTAAC
>JBBSIY010000201.1:0-6760 GCA_038257785.1 Lysobacterales bacterium | reverse complement strand
TCACCGTGGTCGGCATTTTTGAGGCAGGCGCGCAGGAATACGATCTGGGGCTGGCAGTGATCCACCTCGCCGATGCACAGCGCCTGCTGCGCTTAGGCGACAACGTGACCGGCGTGCGCTTGCGGCTTACCGACATGTTTCAGTCGTGGAATGTCGCCCGAGATTTGGCCGACAATCTGGGCGAAGCCTTTACCATTCGCGACTGGACGCGCGACCACGCCAATTTTTTTCGTGCAATCGCCACCGAGAAAACGGTGATGTTCATCATCCTGTCGCTGATCGTAGCGGTGGCGGCCTTCAACTTGGTGTCTTCGCTCGTCATGCTGGTAACCGATAAACAAGCCGACATCGCCATACTTCGCACGCTGGGCTTCAGTCCGCGCGCTGTGATGGGCGTGTTTATGGTGCAAGGGACCTTGATCGGCTTGATCGGCATCGCGCTAGGTCTGGCCGGTGGCGTCGGGCTTACCTTGAACCTGTCGCTGGTGGTCAAGGCAATGGAGTCGTTGCTCGGCTTTGAGCTTATGCCTGCCGATATTTACTACATCACCGGGGTGCCGACGCTGCTGCGAGGTGAAGACTTAGGTCTAATTACGGCGATGGCGTTTGTCTTATGTCTCCTGGCGACCCTATACCCGGCGTGGCGCGCCGCGCGCACCGATCCGGCGGCGGCGCTGCGCTATGAATAAGACCAGAGCGGGAATGTCGGGAGTGGCGATTGATTCGCTATCTCAGTCGGCCGTGCTCCGCTGCGTCGGACTAGGCAAGACCTACGACGAAGGCGGGCTGCGCGCCAAGATTTTTGATGGACTGGACTTCTCGGTAGGCAAGGGCGAGACCGTTGCCATCGTCGGTGCCTCTGGCGCTGGCAAGAGCACGCTGCTGCATTTGCTCGGCGGTCTAGATGCGCCAACCACGGGCGAAGTGTGGGTGTGCGGCGAGCAGATGTCGGCCTTGAGCGACACCGCGCGTGGGCGCTTACGCAACCGCGCGCTGGGTTTCGTCTACCAGTTCCATCATCTGCTCCCCGAGTTCAGCGCGCTGGAGAACGTGATGATGCCGCTGATGATTGCGGGCCAGTCGACTGCTGCTGCGCGAGGCCCCGCGCAGGAGCTGTTGGCACGCGTTGGATTGAGCGAGCGTCTCGCCCACAAGCCGGGTGAGCTGTCGGGCGGTGAGCGGCAGCGCTGCGCGGTGGCGCGCGCCTTGGTGACGCGTCCAGCCTGCGTGCTCGCGGATGAGCCAACCGGCAATTTGGATGAAACCACGGCCGCGAGTGTCTACGGCCTGATGGTGGAGCTCAACCAAGAAGTTGGCACCAGTTTGGTAGTGGTTACCCATGACCGCGGCCTTGCGCGGCGGATGGATCGCATGCTTGAGCTTGCTGGCGGGCGCTTGCGTGAAGTGGCGGCCAACGCGCCTGCGTGAAGCGCAGCCTGAGTGTGGTTCCCGAATGGCTGGCGGATTCGCTGCGGGTCTCACTGCTTTCTCCTTTCGCTGTACTGCTGATGACCATCGGCGTGTGCGGCGGTTTTCTACTGCCGACGCTGCCTGCGCTCGCCGCGTGCGCCAGCGCAGGGCTGACCGCTGTATTTCTGGCTTGGCGGGCTCCGACTAGCCGTGTCATCGCGTTGCCCATCGCCGCCTGCTGTTGGATGCTGCTGCACGCTCACTGGGGGATGCAGGCGCGGTTGCCCGCTGCGCTCGAAGGCGACGATATCGCGCTGACGATTCGCGTGGTCGGACTTCCCGAGCAGGGCGAGCGCCAGCTGCGTTTTGAGGCAGTGGTCGAAGCTGCGCCGGCGTCGGCCGTAAGCCTTGCTGGCGCGCGGCTGCGGCTATCGTCATTCAACGAGAGAATCGCGATCCTTCCCGGCGAGCACTGGCAAATCACGGCGCGATTGAAGCGCCCGCGGGGCTCACTCAATCCAGGTGGCTTCGACTACGAACGTTTTGCGCTCGAACAGGGCATTGCCGCCACCGGCTACCTGCGCGATGCGCCAGCGCCCGAACTCCTCGTCACATCAGGTGGTGTCGACGCATGGCGGTTGCGGATTTCTGATGGGCTAGCCGCCTCAACAGACGCGCCTGCGGTGCGTTTTTTGCGCGGCCTAGCGGTGGGTGACCGGCGCGGCCTCAGCGGTGAGGATTGGGAGCGATTGCGCGCGACCGGGCTGAGCCACCTGCTGGCGATATCGGGACTGCATATTGGCCTGCTGGCGGGCTTCGGCGCGCTGTTGGCGCGCGGCCTGTACTGGCTATGTCCCGGCTTGGGATTACGACTGCCGCGGCCGCAGGCAATGGCGCTGGCCGCGCTGCCGTTTGCATTGGGTTACGCGCTGTTGGCAGGCATGGGATTGCCGGTTGTTCGCAGCCTGTTGATGATTGTCTGCGTCCTCGCGGCGGTGCTATTGCGACGCCAACTATTGCCCACGCATGCACTCGCTCTCGCCGCGGTGGTCGTTATTCTGATCAATCCGCTGGCGTTGCTTGGGGCGAGTTTTTGGCTGTCGTTTCTCGGCGTGGCATGGCTGATCTTGTGCCTGCCAAGGGCCGCGTCATCGACAGGCTTTTTCAAGCTGCTGCTGTGGGCGCAGATAGTACTGAGTCTAGGGCTGCTGCCGCTGACAGTTTGGTTCTTTGGTCAGGCATCGCTAGCCGGCCTAGTTGCCAATTTGCTCGCCGTGCCGATGGTTACCCTGTTGATCGTGCCGCTCACCCTGCTCGGCACGGCGTTGCTGCCGTGGCCTGCGCTTGCCGCGCCGGTGATCGTCAGCGCGGCGTGGCTGATGCAATGCCTGTGGCAGGTCGCGGGCTGGCTGCAGTCGCTGCCATGGGCGCAGGTAGCGCTAGCGGAGCCTTCGGTCGCCGCGCTGCTGCTAGCGCTCACTGGTGTGGGCTACCTGCTGCTGCCGCGCGGGCTGCCGGGGAAATCACTGGCCGCGCTTCTGCTGCTGCCGCTAATGATTCCTGCACGCGATCGGTTGCGCGAGGGTGAGCTGCGGCTGATGGTCATCGACGTTGGACAAGGGCTCTCAGTACTGGCGCAAACGCGCGACCATACCTTGCTATACGACGCGGGACCGGCGTTCTCTGGCGGACTTGATCTGGGTGAGGCGGCGGTTGTGCCAGCGCTGCGTTCGCTAGGAGTTCGTAAGCTCGACGCGCTAGTCATTAGCCACGGCGATAACGATCATGCAGGCGGTGCGGGTGCTGTGCGCCGCGCGTTTCTACCCATCGTCGAGCTGAGCGGTGAGCCAAGGCGCGCAGGTGCGGGGCTGCATTGTTCCGAGCGGCCCGAATGGCGCTGGAATGATGTGCAGTTTTCACTGCTGCATCCGCCCACTGCATTTCCTGAAATCGGCAACGACGCCTCATGCGTGTTGCGAATTGGCTGGGCAGGCGGCAGCGTGCTGCTGCCGGGCGATATCAACCAGCAGATTGAGACGAGGCTAGTGCGCGATCAGGGCCAGGCAATTGCTAGCGATGTCCTACTGGTGCCGCATCACGGCAGTGCTGGCTCATCACATGAAGCGTTTGTGCAGGCCGTGTCGTCGCGCTTTGCAGTGATATCAAGCGGGCACGGCAATCGTTTCGGGCATCCGCGTGCCGAGGTGGTGGAGCGCTATCGCGCGCACAAAGCGCAGATCGAAGACACCGCTGTTGCTGGCGCAATCAGCATGCGCCTTTATGCCGATGGCGAGATTGAAGTCGAGCATCGGCGCGACACCCATAGGCGCTTCTGGCATGAACCTGCGGATGCTGATTCAGCATCCGGCTCATCAGCTGAGCCCGCACGGTAAGATGCGGCTGAATTTCAGCGCGGCCACTCGCCGCAACGGGAGAGCGACGCGTGTGGGAGCTGATCAAAGCGGGTGGCTGGGTGATGTGGCCAATCATGGCCTGTGCGGCCTTGAGCGTCGCCATTGTGCTGGAGCGCTTTTGGACGCTGCGGCGGCGCGAAGTGATTCCGCCCACCCTCGGACCTGAAGTCCGCGACTGGGCGAATCAACAGCGCCTCGAAGCTTCGCACCTAGAGGTGTTGCGACAGAACTCGCCGCTGGGCGAGCTGCTTGCCGCCGCGCTGGAGATGCGGCACAAGCCGCGCGAGCAGATCAAGGAGCGTATTGAGGACATCGGTCGGCACGTGGCGCACGAGCTGGAGCGCTTTCTCAACACCCTAGGCACCATCGCTGGCGTCTCTCCGCTGCTCGGTCTTCTTGGCACCGTTTTCGGCATGATTCGAATGTTTTTGGGCATTATGAAGTCCGGCGTCGGCGATGCCAGCCAGCTTGCGGGCGGCATCGGCGAGGCGCTGGTGAGCACAGCCGCTGGTTTATGCGTGGCGATTCCCGCGCTGATGTTCTATCGATATTTTCGCGGCCTAGTGGCGGAATATGTGGTGGAGATGGAGAAGCAAGCGATTGCCCTGCTCGACACCTTAGAGGCCGGTGCGCCGCGCGCACCCGCTACACGCGGCAAGCGCGTCGGCAAGTGAGCGTTCTGTAGTGAATTTCAGCGGCGGACGCCAGCGCGAAGAGCCCGAAATCAGCCTGACATCGCTGATCGATGTCGTGTTCACGCTGATCATTTTTTTTGTAGTCACCACCACCTTCGATCAGCGGAGCGCAATCAAGCTGCAGCTCCCCGAGGCCAGTGGAACACCGCCAGCTGAGGCATCAGAGCCGCTAATTGTTGTCGTCGATGCCGAAGGGCGCTACTACATCGGCGGTAATGAAGTGCTGCGCAAGGATGGCCCGGCGCTGCGCGAGGCGATTAAAGCCGTGGCTGGTGAGGCAGGTGGGCGCGGCGCCAACCTGCGGGCAGACGCGCGAACGCCGCATCAAGCCGTGGTGACTGCGCTTGATGTGCTCGGCCAGCTCGGCTACGAAAAAATCTCGATCGCCACGGTGGGTGGCAGCGAGCCGTGAGCAGGGCGGCAAAGGTTTGGCCGACCTATCGGCGTCTGCTTGGCTACGCCAAGGTTTACTGGGGGCTGCTCAGCGTCGCCATCTTCGGCATGCTGATTGAGGCCGGCGCTGGCACGGCGTTTGTGTCGATGATGGAGCCGTTGATCAACGACGGTTTTATCGAGCGCGACCCGCGTGCTGCGCTGGTCTTCCCGTTGATTATCGTAGGACTTTTTTTGGCGCGCGGGCTAGCGACCTTTGCCACCGACTACGGCATGGCGCGAGCCGGTCGCAGCGTCGTGCGCGACCTGCGGCTAGCGCTACTCAGCAAGTATTTGCGACTGCCGACCGCGCGCTTCGACGCCGAGCCAGTGCCGGTATTGGTGTCGCGGCTCAGCTATGACACCGAGCAAGTTGCACAGGCCAGCAGTGAGGCCCTCAAGGTCATCATCACTGACTCCCTGCTGATCATTGGCCTGATCAGCGTGATGCTTTGGCACAGCCCTCGATTGACGCTGGTCATGGTGGTGATTGGTCCGCTGATTGGCGGCATCGTGCTGCTGGTAGGCAAGCGCTATCGCAAGCTGAATTCCACGATCCAAGAGCGCGTTGGGCAGATGGCGCATAGTGCCGAACAGGCGCTGTCGGCGCAGCAGGAAGTCAAGGTGTATGGCGCACAAGCGGCCGAGCTGAAGCGCTACGGCGGACTTGCGAGCGGTCTGCTGCGGCTGCAGGTAAAGGTTGAATCCACGCGTGCCCTGTCGTCGTCAACAGTGCAGCTGCTTGCCGCGGTTGCGCTGGCGGTGATCGTGTATGTGGCGGGCCGCGAGGCCGCTGCTGCGCGCCTCGATGCTGGACAGTTTGTGTCACTGATGACAGCGATGATGGCGCTGCTGCCCTCGCTAAAACGAATCACGACCGTGCAGGCGCAGGTGTCGAAAGGCGTGGCGGCGGCGCAGAAGGTGTTCAGCGTGCTTGATCTCGACGATGAAGTGGATAGCGGCACGCGGCCGTTAGCCCGCGCGCGCGGCGAGCTTCGCTTTGTCGACGTGTCGTTGCGCTACCCGGGCCAATTGCAGCCGGCGCTCGACGGCATTAGTTTTACCGCGCGACCAGGTACCGTCACCGCGATCGTGGGGCGTTCGGGTTCTGGCAAGACGAGTCTTGTGCGCCTGCTGCCGCGCTTCTATGAGCCGGACAGTGGACGCATTGAATTGGACGGCGAAAGCATCGAGCAATACTCACTCGCCGATCTGCGCCGGCAAATCGCGCTGGTGGGTCAAAAGGTGATGCTGTTTGACGCCAGCGTCGCGGACAATATTCGCTACGGTCGCGATGGTGATGCGAGCGCCGCGCTAATCCACTCGGCCGCGCAGGCGGCCAACGCCCTGGAGTTTATTGAGCGCTTGCCAGATGGGATGGAGGCTAGCATCGGCGAAAACGGCGGACGCCTGTCGGGCGGCCAGCGTCAGCGTTTGGCGATTGCGCGCGCCGTATTAAAAGATGCGCCGATTCTGATTCTGGACGAAGCCACGGCGGCGCTCGATTCTGAGTCCGAGCATCTGGTGCAGGCTGCGCTGGATCGCCTAATCCCAGACCGCACCACGCTAGTCATCGCGCACCGCCTATCAACCGTCGAGCATGCCGATCAGGTGCTGGTGTTGGATCACGGTAAGCTGGTTGAACAAGGCAGCCATCGCGAGCTGTTGGCGCGTGACGGTCTCTACGCTGCCCTGCATCGCATGCAGTTTCGCGATGAGCCACCGTTGGTCACGCACTAGGCGCGCATGACGCGCGACGGACTAACGATTTGGCTTGAGCGCCGCTGGTACGGTGACCTGCGACCCAAT
>JBBSIY010000200.1:0-6788 GCA_038257785.1 Lysobacterales bacterium | reverse complement strand
GGTTCGCGCGCCAACGAACGCCCTTGCGCTGCGCGCGAGGGCGGGGAATCACGAAGGAAGTGCCATCACGAAATGATGGCGCGCCCGGAGGGGTGAGGCGGCGCGCTTGCGAACCGCAAGGTTCGCGCGCCAACGAACGCCCTTGCGCTGCGCGCGAGGGCGGGGAATCACGAAGGAAGTGCCATCACGAAATGATGGCGCGCCCGGAGGGATTTGAACCCCCGACCAATGGCTTCGGAAGCCACTACTCTATCCAGCTGAGCTACGGGCGCGTATTTGAAGTGTGACCGTCTGCGGCGATGCCGCCGCAACAATGCGTGGCATCGACGGGCGCGCAGTGTAGCAGAGCGATCTGATGGATTCGAAACGTATTCCTTGCGCGCCGGTCTTGGCCTTGAGGCAGGATGTCGCCGCTCATCTAGACCACGCAGCGCGCGATTGAGCGGCACCTACGATGCTTTTTGGTCGCCGTCGCGGGCTGACTCGCGCACAATGCGCGCATCAAATTGAACGGTACACCGCGACTATGGCAAGACGTCCTGCGCACGCAAACGGCCACTTCTACTCACCGATTGTCGACACCGACGATATAGAGGCACGGCGTGCAGCGATCTGGCCGGCATCGCCGCAGGTGCTGGGAGTCGATTTCAACGATGCATCGCAGCAGCACATTCTGGATGTCGAGTTTCCGCGCTTCATGCCGGACTATGACTACCCGGAAGAGAAGCCAGGCTGGTTGGAGGATCATCGCTACTACACCCGCAACTCCCAGTTCAGCTGGCTCGACTCACGCACGCTTTTCGTTCTGCTGCGAGCTTGGCGTCCGCGCCGGGTGATCGAGGTTGGATCAGGGTATTCGTCGCTGCTGATGGCCGATGTCAACCAGCGATTCCTTGCTGACAGTTGCGAGATCACCTGTATCGAGCCGTATCCCCGCCCCTTCCTCAAGGCGGGTGTGCCTGGTTTGTCAGGTCTAGTCGAAGCCCAGGTGCAGGACGTGCCGCTGACGACGTTCGATGCGCTTGAGTCCGGCGACATTCTCTTCATCGACTCGTCGCACGTGGCCAAGACCGGCAGCGATGTTAACTGGCTCTACTTCGAGGTGCTGCCGCGACTCAAACCCGGCGTGCGCGTGCACATTCACGACATTTTTCTGCCGCATGACTACATGCCCGAGTGGGTGATCGGCGAGAACCGCAGCTGGAACGAGCAATATTTGCTGCGCGCCATGCTGATGTACTCAACCGGCTTTCGGGTCGTCTTCGGATGCAGCTACGCGTTTCACCGGTTTCCTGATCGGGTCGTGGCCGCACTGGCTCATCCTAAAGGGCATGGATTTGCCGGCGGCAGCTTCTGGATTGAGCGCTGCTGAGTCACGCTTTTTCCGCGGTTTTTGCGCGCACATACACGGACTTTCCGGTGCTGCCGGGTGTGCTGCGCTCTTCGACCGCGAAGTAGCGCTTTTGCTGCTTCATCAGGTCGCTAAGCTTGCGATGCCCGTAGAGACGCGGATCGAAGTCCGGACGAATCTTGTTGAGATAGCTGCCGACTGCACCAAGGTGCGCCCAGCCTTCATCGTCTGAGGATTCTTCTATCGCTTGGCGCAGCAGCGGAAGCGGCACTTCTGCTTTTGCGCTGCTCGCCTGCGGCACGCTAGCCGCGGCATTTGTCGCGGCGGCGGGCGATTGCTTGCTCGACACGTCCGACGCGGCCGATCGGGTCGATTTGACTAGCGATGTCTTGGCTTGTTTGACTGGCGCGCTCGCGAGCGCGGGCTCAGCGCGCAGCACCTCGGTATAGACGAACTTGTCGCAGGCCTGCACAAATGCGTCCGGCGTTTTGCGTTCGCCAAAGCCGTACACGGTGAGGCCTTCTTCGCGCAGGCGCTGCGCTAGTCGGGTGAAGTCGCTGTCGCTTGAGACGAGGCAAAATCCGTCGAAGCGGCGGGTGTACATCAAGTCCATAGCGTCGATGATTAGCGCGCTGTCGGTGGCATTTTTGCCCGTTGTATAGGCGAACTGCTGCACCGGTTGAATGGAATGCTTAAGCAGCACCTTCTTCCAGCCACCCTGCTGCTGCGAGGTGAAGTCGCCATAGATGCGCCGTACGCTCGCGATGCCGTAGCGCGCAATTTCTTCCAAAAGGCCATTGATGACCGACGACTGCGCGTTGTCGGCATCAATCAGAACCGCAAGGCGCTTTTGCTCATCGTCGTGCTCGATACGCGTTTTCACAGGCAGGCTCATACGGGATTCGCACGGAGGGTCGACAGATGCTAACAGCGGCAGTGGATTGGCGTGGCGCACGGAATGCAGCCTCACGCGAGGTCGCGGGGCACGCTGGCGGTGATTCGCCAATTGCCATTCGCAATCTTGTCGTCGCGTCGTCGCGCCGTCGCGCTTCCCGCCATCGCCACAACCGGCGACAATGCCCTGTTGCGCGCTTGACTCGAGTGTTCCCCCGCTTCTAACTGCGAACGCATCGCGGCCTCGCCTTTCAGCCGAAATCATGACGGGGTCAGCTATTTAATCTGCGACGCGATACGTGCGCATGTTGGGCGACCGACGGTTCTAAACAAAAGGGTCAGATGGCTAATCAATTTCCACCTTCGCCGGCTGCCGCAAAGCCAACGCCTGCATCGGGCGCAGGGCCACTGGTGCGGCGCTATGAAGCGCTTTCGGCGCCGGATAAGGCGCTGGTCGAATTCTTGGTGCTGGATTCGCAGCCGCTGCCGCTTGGCGTCTTGGCTGAGGCGCTGCGTTTGTGCGCGCCTGAGCCTGAGTGGGCGACGGCGAAGTCCACCGAGGTCCTCGCGCGTCTGGCGCGACTGCGCGAATTTGTGGTGGCGTCGCGTGCCAACGAGGTCCGTCCAAAGCAGGACGACGCGCTGAGCCGGGTGGCCCTGCGTGGACTGCTGATGAGCGGCCGGGCGCGTCGCTGTGCAGAATCATTGGTTGACAGCGACACCATGCGCCGCGTCGGCCAGCTTGAGTCGAGCTTTGCCGATTCATTGCGCAATCGCCTGCGCATCATCGCGCTGCTTGGCGGCATGCGCGCGGACCGCTTGGCCTTGGGTGGCTACTACGAGCGCGAGCCCACCGAAGGCGCGACGCGCCGGATTATTGAGCTGCTCGACAGTGACGACGGTGGCGCCGTAGATCTGCTGCCGCCAACGTTAGCGGCGCGTCAGATTGCGCATCTATTGCGATTGCAGCTGATGCAGCCCGACGCGCGTGCCACGGGTCTATTTGAGCGCGGCTGCGTGATGTTGGACGACGAAGATCAGCAGCCGGTGGTGTGGATTCCATTGTTCGAGCACGCCCTGCTGCGCGGCGAGGCAAACATCGCGCAGAGACTCAGCCAGCGCTTCAATGCTGCGCGCACCGTAGCGTTGGCAAGCGAACGACTATTCGACGGCGCGACTGCTGCCGACGTGCTGGCCGATTTCGACGCCGGCCTTAGGCTGCATCGCAAGACGCGCGGTCCGCGGGCGATGCCCATCCTGCTCACGGGCAAGCTGCATTTGGCCTGCCTAAGCGTGACCGACGAGCCGCGCATGATGGAGCGTCGGCAGAAGCTGGCGATCACCCGCGACGAGGTCAGTGAACTAGACGGCGGCTTCGGACTAGCTTTTTGGCAGGCGTATGCGCAGCACAGCGCTGCTGGCCGCGTGTTTGTCGAGCCTGCGCTGCCGGATCTCGCGCGCGTCGATGACTGGTGGTGGCTGGGTCTGCTGCTGCGCTGGTCGGGACAGCCGTGCAGTCGCGGCCTGCTTGAGCGCATCGCAACGGTCCGCGCAGAGGCTGAGGTGGCCGGCATGCGCTGGCTGGTCGCGCAGATCGACAGTTTGCAAGATGCTAACGCTGCGCCGACACCCGCGCTGCGCGACTGGATCAAGCCACAGCCGGTGTGGCGAAAAGCCATCGACGCCTTGGCCAGCGCGCTGGCAACCGACAGCGCCAAGGCGCCGAAGGTCGCCGCAGAGGGCCATTCACGGCTGCGCGTGCTGCTGTCGCTGCAGGAGGACGAAACCCGCAGCGGCCTTGGCTTTGAGATCGTTGAACAGCGACCGCGCGGCGATAGCTATACCAGCGGTCGCGCGCTCGCGACGGCAGCGGGCTGGCGCGGCGCCTTGGAGCGCGTCGCCCCGGACGACCCTGACCATCGCCTGCTAACCGCCATGATCGCCGCGCCGGCGGATGGCTATTACGGTTACACCGCGGCATCGCGCGTGCTGCAGGCGCTGATCGATCATCCGCGCGTATTTGCGGCACAGCCGCCGCATACACCGCTACAGGTGCAGGCCGGCGAAGCGTCGCTGAAGGCGACACGGCTGGCTGATCAGCGCGTGCATATCGCCATTGTTCCGCAAGAGGCAGCGACCGGCGATGCGTTCTTGGTGCGTCACGGCGACGTTATCCACCTCTATCGACCCGACGCCACCTTGAGCCGAATCGGCGATATTTTGGGCGAAGGCCTGACCCTGCCGGAAGAAGCCGTGGGTCCGCTGCTGCAGCTTCTGCCTGACCTTGGCCGCAAGCTGCGGCTCGACGCTGACATGGCCGATTTCGGCGTCGAAGAGCGCGTGGGCGACGGCAGCTTGGTCGCCCAGCTAGAGCCGTTCCGCGACGGCCTCGCGCTGCGCATAGTGGTCTGCCCACTTGGCGACAACGGTCCAGCGCTAACGCCCGGCGAAGGTATCGATAGCGTGCTCGGTACGGTCGATGGCAAGCCGGTTCGCGTGCGCCGCGACATGCGCGCCGAGCGACTCGCGCTTGGTCAGCTGCAGGACAGCGGTCTGTTGCCTGATAATTTTTCGCCGAGCGAGCGTCTTGAAGTCGATGCGCCTGATGCGGCGCTGGATATGCTCGCCGCGCTGCAAATGCAGCCCAACCTCACCTTGGCATGGCGCGCCGGCAAGCCGCTGCGCGTCGCGCGCACCAAGGCTGAGGGCAGCTTGCAGGTGCAGGTAGGTGCGCAGCGCGATTGGTTTGCGGCAAAGGGCGGGCTGGCCTTGGACGACGGCAGCGTCATCGCGCTATCGGATGTGTTGCGCGCGCTGCCCTCGTCGCAAGGTCGCTATTTACGCCTTGACGATGATCGCGTGCTGGCGCTCGATGGTGAGCTGCGCAAGCGTTTGCAGCTGCTGAAAACGTTTGCCGATGAGCGCGGCAATGTGCAGGTGCCGCGCGCCGCCGCGTTCTTGCTGGACGCCATTCTTGATGAAGATACGGAGTGCGACAGCGCATTTCGCGAACAGCTTCGGCAGATGGAAGCAGCGCAAAACCTGCGCCCGCCGCTGCCGGCAGATTTTCAAGCCGAGCTGCGTGACTATCAGATCGAAGGCTATTATTTTTTGATGCGACTGGCGGCGTGGGGCGGCGGTGCCTGCCTTGCCGATGACATGGGCCTCGGCAAAACCGTGCAGGCGCTCGCCCTGCTATCAGCACGCGCTAAAGAAGGCCCGGCGCTGGTGGTGGCACCGACCAGCGTGGTCGCCAACTGGCGCGTCGAGGCGCGGCGTTTCGCACCCAACCTCACCCTGCGAATTTATGGCGATGGTGACCGCGAGCAAGCGCTGGCGGAGCTCGGAAAGTCCGACGTTGTCATGGTCAGCTACGGCATGCTGGCGAGCAATATCGACGCTTTTGCGGCGGTGAAGTTTGCCAGCCTCGTGCTCGATGAGGCGCAGGCAATCAAGAACTCCGCCACCCAGCGCGCGCAGGCTGTTCGGCAGATCAATGCCGATTTCAGAATGGCGGCTACCGGCACGCCACTCGAGAATCATCTCGGCGAGCTGTGGAGTTTGTTCCGCGTATTGAACCCCGGCCTGCTCGGCAGCGAGGAGCAATTTCGTCGGCGCTTTTTGCTACCGCTCGAGCGCGACCCGCGCGGACCGCAGCGCGACACGCTGCGGCGCTTGATCAGCCCGTTCTTACTGCGTCGAACCAAGGCCGAAGTGCTGTCCGAACTGCCGCCACGTACCGAGATCGTGATGAGGGTTGAGCCTAGCGATGGCGAGGCGCGGCTGCTGGCCGCGCTGCGTCGTCAGGCGGTGCAGGCGATGGAGCAGGGCAGCATGCCGAGTGAGCAGCGTCGCTTTCACATTCTTGCTGAGCTCACCCGGCTGCGCCGTGCGGCCTGCCATCCGATGCTGGTCGCACCCGAGCTGGGCTTGGCTAGCTCAAAGCTGGAGCATCTGGTCGAGCTGGTCAAAGAGCTCAGCGACAACCGCCACCGCGCGCTGGTGTTTAGTCAGTTCGTCGATTATTTGACCTTGGTGCGCCAACGCTTCGAGGCCGAAGGGATTAGCTACCGCTATCTCGACGGCAGCACGCCGACCAAACAGCGCGAGACCGAAGTCAGCGCCTTCCAGGCTGGCGAGGGCAGCGTATTTTTGCTGAGCCTGAAGGCAGGCGGCGTGGGTTTGAATTTGACCGCCGCCGACTACGTCATTCACCTAGACCCGTGGTGGAATCCTGCTGTTGAACAGCAGGCCTCCGACCGCGCTCACCGCATCGGCCAAACGCGCCCGGTCACCGTTTACAAACTCGTGCTGGCCGGCAGCATCGAAGAGCAAATCTTGGCGCTGCACGGTGCCAAACGCGAGCTGATCGATCAGGTCATCGGCGAACAGGCCACCACCGCCGCGATCAGCGTCGATGAGCTGCTGGATTTGTTGAAGGATTCGTAACTGGCGAGGAGGGACACCGCTGGTTGCGATCGCCGCTAATCGCCATCGTGCCTGCTGTTGCTGTTGCTGTTGCTGTTGCTGTTGCTGTTGCTGT
>JBBSIY010000199.1:0-6789 GCA_038257785.1 Lysobacterales bacterium | reverse complement strand
TTCGCCCTGATCTTCTTCCTCGACCGCGAGCGCTGCGGCCTGCTCCAGCGTTTGCAGTCCCGCATCAAACTCGCCGATATCGCGCTGCGCCAAACTTAGATGGCGCAGGGTGGTGATGCGACCGCGTCTCGCGCCAGCGGCGGGCTGTTCTCGCAGCGCGCCATCGAGTTTTCGCAGGCTTGCGATTGACTCAGCCGGCTGACCGAGCAGACGCTCAATCTGACCAAGCGAACTCACCACCACGTTGAGTCGCGGTGTGGTGTCGCCCAATTCGGCGATCAGAATGTCGCGTGCCGTTAGCAGGCGCTGCTGGGCGATCTCGAAGCCGCCCAGCTGGATCAGAATCGCCGCTTCGTTGTACAGCGTGTACGCACGGTCGGTATGGCCATCGGGCAGGTTGGCAGCATCGTTGGCGATGGCCAGGCGAATCTGCTGCAGCGCCACACCGAGCTTGCCTTCGCTGCGGGCGATCGCCGCGTAGTTGCCACGCAGCGCGGCGAAGTGGGGGTGCGCGGCTGGTAGCAGCTGCTCGAACTGCTTCAGTGCTGCGGCCATGTTGGCGCTAGCGGCGGCGTAGTCGCCCTGCCGGTGATGCAGGGCGGCGAGATTGCTGAGTGCGCTGGCAATCAACTCCGACGGCTCGGTATTCAGCTCACGCGCCAGCGCCAGCGACTGCGTGTACACCTGGGTGGCTTCGACGAGTTCGCCCGTCATACGGTAGACGATGCCGAGATTATTGAGGCTGCGGCCATATTCGTCAGAGCTCTCAATTCCAGCCTGTGCCAGCACCGCCATGGCCCGTCGATAGTCTGCTTTAGCGGCGTCGAATTCGGCGCGCTCGCGCGCCACGCCGCCGCGACGGTCGAGGAGGAACGCGAGGCGCTTCGGGTCGGCCGCTGGGCCGGACTCACGCAGCGCAATTGCTTCGTCGAGCAGCCGGCGCGCGTCGTCGAGCTGAGCTAGCGCCATGGAGACATCGCCGAGCGTCTCCAGCACGCTGGCGCGCAGCGCCTCGTCGCCCTCAAACTCATCGAGTCGGCTGATACCACGCGCTAAAAGCTCACGGGCGTCGGGGTTTTTGCCGGGACTGGCGCGCGGATCGGCGGCCTTGAACAGGCCCAGTAGAAAATCACTGGTGGCTTCCGCACGCTGCTGTGATTGCTCGGCGCGCTGCTGCGACTGCTCAGCGCGCAGCAGCGCGCGGCGCGCCTCGATCCAGCCGAGGCTAGCAACAATGCTGCCGCCGATCAGCGCGACCAACGCCAGCAATGCGGCGACAGTGGCCGCGCGATGCCGGCGGACAAACTTGCCGGCGCGGTAACGCACGCTGGGCGGCGTTGCCAATACAGGCTGATCGGCGAGGAAGCGACGTAGGTCTTCGGCCAGCAGCGACACGCTGTCGTAGCGCCGGTCGCGATCCTTGGCCAGCGATTTCAAAACTACCGCATCAAGATCGCCGCGAATTCGGCTGACCCATCCCAGGCTCGGCGTTGCGTTCGGTGTGCGGTCACCGCTCAGCGCAAGGC
The DNA here is from genome assembly GCA_038257785.1 of Lysobacterales bacterium. GTDB lineage: Bacteria > Pseudomonadota > Gammaproteobacteria > Xanthomonadales > Xanthomonadaceae > JANNWF01. Next base: position 5,263 of record JBBSIY010000199.1, on the reverse strand, counting down.
GCGCGCTCGGCCTTGGGACGTCGTCCTCGCGTATTCGACGGCACAGTTCGTCAAACGCCAGTTGCCCAAGCTCTTTGCGCGACAGAGGAAGATCGCCCACCAGCAGTTCGTACAGAACTAAACCAAGCGCGTAGACATCCGAGCGGGTATCGATGTCGATTGATCCGAGCGTCGCCTGCTCCGGGCTCATGTACTCCGGCGTGCCGACTAACTCGCCAAAGCGGGTAGCGGCGCTGCGCATGGCCGCGCCCGGCTCTATGGCTTTAGCAATACCAAAGTCGATGATCTTCGCCACCGCCGCGCCGCCGCGTTCGGCGATCAGCAGATTCGATGGTTTGATATCGCGATGAATGATGCCTTTGCGATGGGCGTGCTGCACGGCGTCGCAAACAGGCAGCAGCAGCTCGATGCGCTGGCGCAGGCTGAGCTGACGCGCGTTGGCGAACGCGGTGATCGGCAGCCCCTCGACGAACTCCATGGCAAACCACGGCTGACCCGATGCTTGGGTGCCAGCGTCGAATATTCGCGCAATGTTGGGATGATCGAGCATCGCCAGCGTCTGCCGCTCGGCATTGAAACGCGCCAGCGCATGCTCCGATGGCAGCTCGCTGCGAATCACCTTGAGCGCGACTCTGCGTTTAACGGGCTGATCCTGCTCGGCCTCGTAGACGCGCCCCATGCCACCTTCGCCCAGCAGGCGGACGATGCGGTACGGACCAATGCTTGCCGGCAGTTCAATGCCGCGCTCACCGATGACTCGCGCTTGGGTAGTCCAGTCCTCGATGGCCCGCTCGCCGCGGCCCGCGCCGCGTGATTCGGCGAGCAGCGCCGTCAGCTCGGCGTGGATCGCGGGCTCATCGCGTTGCAGGGTGGCGAGCTCCGCCGTGCGCTCGCTGGTCGGCAAATCCGCCAGCCGGTGGAACAAGGCCTCGATGCGTTGAAAGCGCTCCTGATTGGTCATGCCGATTGCTCACTGTCTGGCGTCTCGCTGCGTTGGTCGGTCTCCGTTGTTTCTGCATCACGCAGTCGCGTTGCCAGCCAGCGCTTGGCGAAGCGCCAGTCACGTTCGATAGTGGACAGCGAATGGCCCAGAAGCTCGGCAATCTCCTCGTTGCCAGCGCCCCAAAACACGCGCAGCCGAACAATGTCAGCTTTACGTTCATCAAGCGCATCAAGCTCCGCCAAGATGGGCGGGAAAGCCTCTATTTCTACGCCGTGATCGCTAATCTCACTCAGGCTGACGCGGACGAACTCACCGCCGCGCTTTTGCGCGCTGCGGCTGCGGCGATAGTCGACCATCGCCCGAATCATCATCTGCGTCGCATAGGCAAAGAAGTGCCGGCGATTGGCGAACGGCTGCCGCTGATCGATCAGCTTGATGAGGGCGTCGTGCGCAAACATTCGCGGTTCCAGCGTCAGCCCATCGAGGCCGCCGTGATTGCCACCGGCGAGCTCTCGATGCGCGATACGTTCGAGCTTTTCGACCACGGCGGCGACCAGCTGCGGTGCGACATCGGCGTCACCGTCAGCCAGCTGACGCAGCAGTCCAGTGATTGCGGGGTCCATCGACCAGTTTCCTGCTACAGCACGACGCCGCCTACCTTACGCCACCGATGTCGATCAGTGAGCCAAGTCGCCATAAACTGGACACAATCACACGCCATTGGATGAGCGTTATGATGCCGCCGGCGGCTCGCGCTGGCCGCTTTGTGGCAGGGAGTTGGTGATCCATGAGAATTGATGGTGCACGCGCAGCAGACCGCGCGACTGAGCTGGTGCTGGCGTATTTCGCTGCGGCCAATCGTGCGGATCATCCTGCTTTACTGGCGCTGCTGACCGCCGATGTGGTGCACGACATCAATCAGGGCGAACGCGAATGTGGTCGCGACGCGTTTGCCACGTTTTTGCAGGCGATGTCGGCCACGTATCGCGAACACATCGGCGATGTGGTCGTGATGGCGACACAAAATGGCGCGCGCGCCGCTGCCGAGTACGTGGTAACCGGCGTGTATCTAGAAACCGCTGATGGCCTGCCGACTGCCAATGGCCAGCGCTATTCGCTGCCCGGCGGCGCGTTCTTTGCGATTCGCGACGGCCAGATATCGCGCGTCAGCAATTACTACAACCTGTCGGACTGGGTGCGCCAGATCGACATGCCGCGCTCGGGACTGTAAGGCCCATGCCGCGCTGCCCATGGGCCGAAGCCAGTGATCAGGAGCGCGACTATCACGACCGCGAGTGGGGCGTGCCGCTGCATGGCGAGCAAGCGCTGTTCGAATTTCTGACGCTGGAAGGCGCACAGGCGGGGCTAAGCTGGCGCACGGTGTTGGCGAAGCGCGATGGCTATCGCAGGGTTTTTCTTGACTACGACATCGAACGTCTCGCGCAGCTAGACGATGCCGAGTTGCAAGCGCGTTTGCTCGACAGCAGCATTGTGCGCAATCGCCTGAAGGTGTGGTCGGTTCGCGGCAATGCGCGCGCCGTTCTGGCACTGCACGCCGAGGGCAGTACGCTGGATGCGCTGCTGTGGTCGTTTGTGGAGGGCAAGCCGTTGCAAAACGAACGCAGCGCTGTGAACCAGGTGCCGCCGCGCACCGAGGTGTCGGATCGGATGAGCAAGGCCTTGGCTAAGCGCGGCTTCAAGTTTGTCGGCTCGACGATTTGCTACGCGTTGATGCAGGCCACCGGCATGGTCAACGATCACGTCATTGACTGCCCCGAGCACGCCAAGTGCACCCGGCTTGGTTGAGCGAAGCTCAAACATCATCGGGCCGCATCAATAGTCGGGAATCGTTCTTGCTGAGCCTGTCGAAGCACCCTTCGACAGACTCTGGGTGAACGACTGGCTCGGCTACGTTGAAACATGTTCTGACGAGATCAGTCGCGACGCCGCCGCAGGCGCTCAATTGGAAAACTTGCAACCTCGCCGCCTTGGCCGCGTCTTGGTTGGCCCGGCGGAGGCCCGAACGCCTGCGCGTAAACCACTTCGTATGTAGCCGGCACGCGACCTTCCGCTCGGAACTGCTCGTAGGCCGCCAGCGTCGCCTGCATGCGTCGCTTGCCGGTGAGGCTCCGACGACGTTCGGCGAGCGCGTTGTTGGCACCCAGCTGTTTAAGTTCACGCATCAGCTCGCGTGGATCAGCGTAGGTCAGAGTGAATCGATCGACATGCAAAACCGGATCGCGGAAGCCTGCGGTCTGCAGCGCGTTGCCGATGTTTTGCAGCGGCAGGAACGGGCTAACGTGCGCGCCGCCGGGGTCAGCTTCATCAAATGCCGCGCGCAATTCGATCAAGGTATCGCTGGCAAAGGTCGACAGGAGCAGCACGCCATCGGGACGCAGCACGCGACGCAGCTCATCGACAGCGGTTGCCAGGTCATCGACCCACTGCAAACACAGGCTAGAGAAAACCAAATCAACGCTGGCATCGGCAAGCGGAAGCTGGCGTGCATCGGCGCAGAGGCGGTCGATGCGCTTGCTCGGCAGCGTCCACCAGCTGCGCGACTGCTGTTGCAGCATCGGCAGTGCGAGGTCTAGCGCCAGCACCTGAGACTTCGGCCAGCGCGCCTTGAGTGCGCGTGTGCCGGTGCCCGGACCGCTGCCGAGATCGACGACCACATTCGGCGAGAGCGAAAGCTCGTCGAGCTGCTCTAGCAAACGCGACTCCACCTCTTTCTGCAGTGCGGCGACCGCTGCGTAGTCGGGTGCGGCGCGGCCGAATGCTTGGCGTATGCGCTGGCGATCAAACATAGTCGGTTTGAATACTGGTTGGGCGTAAGAAAGCGTTGATCGCGTCGGCGACGATATCGGCATGACTCAGAAAGGGCGCGTGGCCGCCGCCCTCAATTCGCAAGAAGTGGCCCGATGGCATCGACTGCGCGGCGGCCTGCATGGCTTGCCACGGCACCAGACGATCGCGGCGACCGGCGATCCACAGCGCGGGCAATGTGAGCTGCGGCAGGCTTGCGCGCAGGTCGCTCGATTGCAAAATTCTTAACCCTGATTCGAGCACGCGCGAATCGGGCTCGCCGCGTGCAAATACCTGCTGTCGCAGCGCGCGCAGTTCGTCACGCATGTGGTCAGAACCGTGCGCCTCGAGCGCAACGAATCGGTCTATCGTGCTCGCATAGTCGCTGCCTAGATCGCGCCCGAAGCTCACGAACACTTCGGACTCGACCGCGTGTGTCCAATCGTTGTTCCGCACAAAGCATGGCGAACCGCACAGCGCGACTAGGGCCTGCACGCGCGAAGGCTGCAACGCGGCCGCGCGCATGGCAATCAGCGCGCCAAGCGACCAGCCCAGCCACGCGGCGGGCGGCAGCGTCGCTAGTAGCTCAGTAGCGCAGTGATCGAGCGTGAAGTCGCCGGTGCATGCGCGGCTGTGACCATGGCCTGGAAGGTCAACCAGATACAGCGTGTGCTGCTCGGCAAGACGTGCGCTGAGCGGCGCAAAAATGCCGCCGTGCATCGCCCAGCCGTGAATTAAAATCAGCGGTGGACCGCTGCCGAGAGTCTCGATTTTCATACCGACGGCGATACGCGAATGGCCAGGGCGAGGGCGTCGAGAAGGCGATCAATCTGCTCATCGGTGTGCTGCGCCGATAGCGTAACGCGCAAGCGTGACTTGCCCATGGGCACGCTGGGTGGGCGAATCGCCGGAACTAAGAATCCTGCGTCCAACAGCGCTGACGCCGCCGCCAGCGCCCGCGCGTTGTCGCCGAGCATCACGGGTTGAATTGGCGTGCTCGACGCTAACAATGGAACAGCGAGCTGCACGGCAGCACGTCGAAAGCGATCGATGTTTCGATGCAGTCGCTGGCGTCTATCCTCATCCTCGCGAGCGATCTTTGCCGCGCGCAGCGATGCGGCTGACAGGGCGGGTGGCAATGCAGTGGCGAACAGATAGCTGCGGGCACCCTGCAATACGCCTTCGATCAACGCCGCGTTGCCGACAACGAGCGCGCCGTAGCCACCGAGCGCTTTGCTCAGCGTCACCAGCTGCAGCGGTGTTTCGTCGGCACCGAGTCCCAGCATCGCCGCGCTGCCGCGCCCCTGCGGTCCGTGCACGCCAACGCCGTGTGCATCGTCGATGTACAGAGTAGCGCCCTCGCGCTTGGCCAACGCGGCGAGCTCGACGAGTGGCGCGGTATCGCCGTCCATGCTGAAGACGCCGTCAGTCACCAGCATCGCCGTGCGACCGGGCGCTGCCTGCAGCTGGCGCTCGGCGGCGGCGACATCGGCGTGCGGATAGCGCTTGAGTTCG
>JBBSIY010000198.1:0-6808 GCA_038257785.1 Lysobacterales bacterium | reverse complement strand
TGGCTCAGCGACGTGCTCGAACGCCTGCCGACCACGCTTGATCGCGATATCGATGGCCTGCTGCCGCAGAACTGGAAAGCGAACGGCTGATCGCTAACTCATCGGCTTGCTGATGGGTAGGTGTCACCACCGGACGCATACACTCGCGGCAGGCCGCTGCACAGCCAGACAGCATCGACAGGAGTGCGAGAAAGCCCAACGTCAGCGCAACGGCTCGTCTTCGCCGCCCGGATGCGAGATGAATCACTCGTTAACCGTCAGCGCCAAATAGCAAAAAGGCAGGGATATGGCGCTATTTGCCGCGCGGCCATGCTGCATAAAACGCTCCCAGCGCGCCGACGCCAGCAATCCACACGGCCGCGGCGATATTGAAAATGCGCGGCCCACCAGCCTCAAGTCCGAACATGACGGCCGCTGCAATCATCAGACCCGTACCGAGGATCGCATACGTCGTTTTGCGCTGACTGTCGCGCGATACCTCAGCGAGCAAACGCAGATCCGCTGACGCCATGTTGATACGGTGACTCCCGTCGGTTTGCTGCTGCAACCAGTCGCGAATGAGGCGCGGCATATCGGGAGCTGCGGTGATCAGCTCGGGCATGCGCTTTCTGAATTCCCGCATCAGCTGAGCCGGGCTGTAGCGCTCGCGCAGAATGCTTTCCAGCACCGGATGCGCGACCGCAAAAATATCCAGTTTGGGGTCCAAAAGGCGGCCCACGCCTTCGATATTGAGCAGGGTCTTCTGCAGCAAGATGAGCTGTGGTTGCAGCGTCAACTCGTGCTGCTGAGCGGTGCGAAACAGCTTGACCACGACTTCACCAAGCGCAATTTCAGACAGCGGTCGCGTGAAGTAGGGCTCGCAAATTGCCCGCACCGAACCTTCCAAATCATCCACGCGTGAGCTGGTCGGCATCCAACCGGCTTCGATGTGTAATTCGGCAATGCGCCGGTAGTCGCGCGAGAACATGGCGATGAAGTTCTCCGCGAGGAAGTACTGATCGCGCGCCGGCAGCTGGCCCATGATCCCGAAGTCGAGCGCGATGAAGCGCGGGTTGTCGCGACGCGCGGGATCAGAGTCCACCCAGATATTGCCGGCATGCGCATCGGCGTGGAAAAAGTTGTCGCGAAACACCTGCGTGTAGAACACCCGCACGCCCTTGGCCGCTAGCGTGCGTCGATCAATGCCCGCCGCGTCCAAGGCTTTGACATCGTCAGACGGAATGCCGCGCACGCGCTCAAGCGTCAATGCGCGCTGAGCGCTGTGGCTCCAGAAGACCTCGGGCACGTACAGGTCGTCCGAGTTCAGCCAGTTGCGCCGCAGCACGCTGGCGTTGGCGCCTTCACGCTGTAGGTCGAGCTCGCTACGCAGGGTAGCCTCGATTTCGGCGATGACCTCCAGCGGCCGTATCTTCTCGGCCTGCGGGTGATGACGCGCGGCGATTTCTGCAAGGCCTGTCAGTAGCGCAATATCGCCTGCAATCTGCTTCTCAATGTCGGGCCGCAGCACCTTCACCACCACTTCGCGGCCGCGTACGCCATCGACGTCGTGCAGGCGCGCGGGATGAACCTGCGCGATAGATGCCGATGCCAACGGCGTTTCGTCGAATTCGGCATACAGCTCAGCAATCGGCTTGCCCAGCGCCTCTTCAACAATTTGTCGCGCACGCACGCCATCGAAAGGTTTGACGCGATCTTGCAATAGCGAAAGCTGCTCGGCGACGTCTTCTGGCAGCAGGTCGCGGCGGGTCGAGAGGATCTGCCCGAACTTGACGAAGATCGGCCCTAAGTCCTGCAGCGCCATGCGCAGACGCGCACCTCGGCTGTGTGCAGCAATTTCGCCGCTCGCGCGCGGCACGAACGGACGCAGCAGGCGTGCAACGGGCTCAACGCCGGTGCCCTCGAGCAGCGAGTCGAGGCGGTATTTGACCAGCACGCGCAATATACGTGTGGCTCGCAGCGCGCCGCGGATTTGCGTCATGCCAATCATTGATGCCTCAACGGTTCATGCGCTCAATGCGCGCAGCCAACCGATCCACGCCGTCGCGCAGGTCGTCCACCTCGTCAAAGAAAATAGCCTGCTCGACTTTCGAAACAACATCGCGGCGTTCTTCTGTCAAATACTCGGCGCTGTCCTGCGCAAATCGCTTGGCGCTCTCCGTCACACCCACAACCGCGCCGCGCAACGCCCGCGAAATTTGCACCCCGATGACGTCGCCAAAGAGCTTGGCAAAGGCTGCGTCTAGATCAGGCGAAAAATCACGCAGCAGGCGCTGCACCTGCTGTGCCAGTTCGGCATCGCCGCTGATTTTCAGACGCCCGACAGGTGCTGTTGCGCTGCTGCGTGGAAGCAGCTGGGCAAGCAGCGCGCCGGCGGTAGCGCGCAGGCTCAGATCCGCTTCGTCGCTGAGCTTGGCCGGCCCGACGCGCAGGCGCCGACCATCAACCTGTATTCGCATCGCCAGCTTTGGCGCGTCCAGATGTAGCTCAATACGTCGACCGTCGAGCGCGGCGATGCGATCAAGCGATTCTGGATCAAGCGCAAGCGCCCGATTGATGACGGACTCCAGCGCGCGACCTAGCGGCGCGAGGAGAGGATTCATTGGACGCTCTTCAATACTCATGCGCGAAGTGTAGCGGTGCGGCGTTAAGGCGGGCTGATGTAGCCGTGATGAAGGATACTGCTGCGCATGAACAGTCGTCTGCCGCCGCTGCCTGAGCTGATTCCAGACGCTGCGCGTGCAGGTCAGCACCGCAAGGCTTGCCTGATGGCACTGGCCGCACTCGCGCTGGCGATGTGGTTCACCGATTTCGTCCCCGTGTTGGATCACTTCAATCTCGCCATTCACGAATCGGGCCATCTAATTTTCGCGATTCTTGGCGACACGATGTCGCTCTACGGCGGCACCCTGATGCAGTTCGTTTTTCCCGTCGCGGTCACCCTGCATTTTCATCGACTGCAGCAGCCGTTCTCGGCGGTGATCGGCATAGCCTGGGGCTTAGAGAACGTTCAATACATGGCCCACTACATGGCCGATGCACGCGCGCAAATCCTGCCCTTGGTCGGTGGGGGCGAGCACGACTGGTTCAACATCTTGAGCCGCTGGGGGCTATTGAATTGGGACACACGCCTCGCTACGTTGCTAAATCTGTTGAACTGGATTGGCATGGTCGCGCTCGCTTGGTGGGTGTGGCAGCAGGGGCGGCCGATGCCGCGCCGACGAGGAATTCGGGCGAACAGCTGATCCGATTTGAACGAGCCCGCGCGCGAGAAGACATGCTATGAAACGATGCGCGACGGGTGTTGGTTGGCGCTCGCTCTGGCTTGGCCAAGCGTCGGCGGCTCTGAATTGACCGACACCGTTAACTCAACGTCGTGAACCTAACAAGGGTGCGCTCATCCTGATGAGATCGATCAGTGTGGTTTGTTTGAAATGGGGCACGCTCTACGGTGCGGAGTACGTCAATCGTCTCTACTCGATGGTGAGTCGCCATCTATCGCTGCCGTTTCGCTTTGTGTGCTTTACCGAGCAGGCGGAAGGCATTCGCGGCGAGGTCGAGATCTGGCCCTTGCCCGATTTTGATGAGCCGCCGGAACAATATGCACGTCATTGCCAAGCTTGGCGCAAGCTTGCACTGTTCAAAGCAGGTCTTGCGAACATGCAGGGCAAGGTGCTGTTTCTCGACCTCGACGTTGTGGTGATGAGCAGCATCGACGAGATCTTTGACTACTCCCCCAAGCTGGCGATCATCGAGAACTGGTACCAGCCGGGAAAGCTGGTCGGGCAGGCTTCGGCGATCTGTTTTGAGGCCGGTCAGTCCGAAGCGCTACTGCAGAACTATCTCGCCAATCCCATCAAAGTTCTCGACGCCTATCGAACCGAGCAGGCGTACATCACAGGGTTTCTGGGCAAACAGGGTTTCGACTACTTTCCCCCGAGCTGGTGCATAAGCTTCAAGAAGCACTGCATGGCTAGCGGGATGCGGCGCTTCTTTTCGTCAAGGGCTCGCGAGCCGCAAGACGCCAAGATCGTTGTCTTTCACGGCAGACCTAACCCGCCTGATGCCATTAGCGGCCAATGGGGAAAGCCTCTGCCTTGGTACAAGCGCTGGTACAAGCGCATCCAGCCTACGCCTTGGGTGGCAAATCACTGGCGCTAGCTCAAGAGGCTTTTGGCGCGCTTTTGAGCGTACGGCTAGCATTCTTGTAAATGGCGGACTCTCTTAGTGCCATCAGTTAACTCGGCAAGCGGTCCGCTTCAACCCCGCTCGATCACCATGAGGGTTATATGCAAACAACACCTAGAAAGCCCCGCATCGCGTTAGTGACCTGCGACGCCTGGCCGCAGCTCTACGATGACGATGCGCTGCTATTGCAGGCGCTTGCAGACATCGACGTAGACGCGACGCCGGCTATCTGGAGCGATGCGCATATCGACTGGACGGGCTTTGACGCGCTGGTGATTCGGTCACCGTGGGATTACTTCGAGCGGCTGACGGAGTTTCGCGGCTGGCTCGATGCGCGCATCGCCAGTCACGTGCGCATGTTCAACGACGGCGCGATTCTTGATTGGAACTTCGACAAGCGCTATCTGCAAGATCTGGCCGCAGCGGGCGTTCAACTGGTGCCTACGATTGTCGTGAACCAGGGTGAATCGCCGGACATCGCTGTCCTCGCGCGAGCGCGTGGCTGGGACGACATCGTGGTTAAACCAACGATCTCAGGCGGTGCCTACCGCACACATCGATTCCGGCTCGATGACATCGACCAATATCGCGACGAGATCGCCCAGACGCTGCTTGATCGCGGTCTGCTTGTGCAGCCTTTTCTGACGGAAATTGTGCAGGACGGTGAGCTCTCGTTGCTGTTCTTCGACGGCGTGTTCAGTCACGCGATTCGCAAGCGTCCGAAAGCCGGCGACTATCGCGTGCAGTTTCAGTTTGGTGGGACTACCGAATCGATTGAGGTTAGCCAGGATTGGATTGAAGGCGCGCGTGCCTGCATCGCTGCAGCACCCGCGCTGCCGGTCTATGCCCGCGTCGACGGCGTTATCCAGAATGGGCAGTTCTTGCTTATGGAGCTGGAAGTCTTCGAGCCACTGATGTTTTTGGCACAGCATCCGCTGGCTGCTAGTCGCTTCGCGGAGGCGATCAAGCGTCATTTGCAACTGGACTCATGCGTTGGAATCTAGTGCACATCAACTGCGGAGCGCATCGCTAACGATCACAAGCCGTCGACTTGCGTCATGTCGAGATTTTGCGAAGGGGCATACACAAAGCCTTCAGTTTAGGTGCACCGATGTTTCACTCGTGTTTTGCGAAGTTTTACATTCCATCGCCTCTTTGGCGTCGGACAACTTCCCCAACTTGAGGACGCACGCATGCCTATTCTCCCGTCTCGCGCCGCCCTAGCGGCCGCACTGATTTCTGCTATCACGTTGCCATCGTTGGCTATTGCTCAACCACGCGTCGTGGTTGGCCACTTCGCACCTTTTGCAGCTGATCTCGCCGATACCGCAGTCGATGTGCGTGTGAATGGACAGGTTGCACTGCAGGGCGTTCGGTACGGTGCATTTACCGGCTATCTGCCGCTAACCGCGGGTGCCACCAAGCTCGAGGTGCTGCTTGCCGGCACCCAGACCGTTGCGATCACCGCCGACGTGGTGCTGGCTGACAACACGGACTACACCGTGCTGGCGACTGGCGGCGCAAATGGCCAGCCGCTCGCGCTACAGGCCCTACTCGATGACAACACGGCGCCTGCTGCAGGCAATCTGAAGCTGCGCGTGATTCATGCCGCGCCGTTTGCCTCGAGCGCTGACGCTACGGCGGTGTCGATTCGCACCGACGCCGGCGCGGTCGTCGGCGGTCTGGCTACGGTGCCGTTCTTTACCTCGAGCGGCTATCTCGAGATTCCGGCCGGCAACTACGATCTGAAAGTATCAACGCCCGATGGTCTGCGCAACTTGATCGATCTAGCGCCAGTTGATCTACCTGCTGGCGCGGTATTGAGCGTGCTTGCGACGGGTGACGGCGTCAATCAACCGCTCGGTTTCACGGCGCTGCCATTGGGCGCACTGGCGACCGAGCTCGCGGTCGACAGCAGCGTATCAGGCCACTGGTACACGCCAGAGTTCAACGGGCAGGGTTTTGCCTTTACGCCGAAGCCGAACGAAAACCGCCTGCTCGGCAGCTGGTACAGCTGGGGTGAGAATGGCTCACAGGTATGGTTTGCTTTGGATTCGGCCGGGCCGTTGTCGGGCGCAGCGGCCGCTGCCAATGGCGGCTTCGACAACCAGAGCGCCGTTTTCACTCTTTATCGCAGTACAGGCGGCGCATTCATCTCCAGCCAGCCAGTCGCCACTGAACCGGCCGGCACTCTGACTATCGAGTTTGCTGACTGCAACAATGCGATCGCGAGCTTCGCGTTCATTGGCGGTGCCAGCGGCGAGCTGCCGTTGACCAATCTGACGCCTTCCGGTGTCTGCAGCCTGCCGTCCGCGGACGCTGAATCCTACTGACGATGTGGTGATACTTCGCTCGGTCTGTCTCACGCAGCTGAGCGAGCAATCGATCAGGCCCCGACTAAGCGTCGGGGCCTTATGCTCTGCAAGATTGTGCTGATCAATAAGCGTGGGTCCGGCCGAGCATTCGGGGCATTTGCAGCTGCCCGCCAGTCGGTCGCTCAGCGGCGAAAGCGTGAGCTAGGTGCACGAGCTTTGCGGCGAGGGATCGCAGAAACTCAAGCCATCACCACTTTATTTCGGCCGCTGCCTTTCGCTTTATACAACGCGACGTCGGCGCGCCGCAG
>JBBSIY010000197.1:0-6830 GCA_038257785.1 Lysobacterales bacterium | reverse complement strand
TGCGCCGGTCGAGACCAGATCGCAGATCGCTTCGGCTTTGCCTAAGCGCGGCGCGATTTCAACCGATCCCGACAGCATCACCGGTTCGGCCTGCACGCCCTGCTGCTTGAGCCAGTCGGCCAGCAGCGCTGGATACGAGGTCGCGATGCGCAATCCGGCGAGGGACTCTGGCCCCTTCCACTCGAATTCTTGCGGCACCGCGATTGAAAGCCGACAGCGACCGAACCCCAGCGCGCGAACTTCAACGAACGCGGGCGGCTCACCGCGCGCCACGCGTTCTAAACGCTGCTCGGTCAGTACGTTGCGACCGACGATGCCGAGATCGCACACGCCCTCAGCAATCAGCGCCGGGATATCGTCATCGCGCACCAGCAGCAGATCGACCGGCTGCGTTTCACCGTAGCAAAACAGTCGATCGCGGCTTTCGCGAAAGCTCAATCCTGAGCGCGCCAGAAGGTCGCGGCCGGGTTCGGACAAGCGGCCGGATTTCTGTGCGGCGATGCGCAAACGGTCTCGACTGGTGGGTTGCATAAAGTGTTGGCTCGAATGTTTAAGTCAGAAGGATGGATCGCGCATCGCCAGTCCGCAGCGCGCTACGCAGGACGCAAGACGATCAGCTGAGATGATCGACGGGATGTTCGCTAAGGCGCTTGGCCGCTAGCTGGTAGCCGCCGGCCCCAAGCGCCAGGCAGCGCGCAACGCGCCCGATGGTGGTGACGCTGACGCCCGTTAGATCGTGAATCTCGCGATACGGCAGGCCGTCGACCAGCAAGGGCACCACGCGCCAACGGTCGGACATCGCTTCCAATTCCGCCGGCGTGCATAGGTCCTCAAGAAACGCCCGTGTCTGAACCGGCTCACTCAGAGCTGCAAGCGCAGCGCTCAAGCCGTCGATGGCGTCTACTGGGGCATCGTGGGGGCGACGTTTCATCAGAAAGCGGCTGATTCTAGGGGGAGTTTTGCGCAAACCAATGTAATAGCGCGCTGTCACATTAATACACTGGGACGTATTGCGCAACGACTAAGTCACGCATCGGTACTTGGACCAGCTGCCCAGGAACCCTCCGCCCCGACGTATCGAAGCAGACCTACAATTGCCGCCGATCTTCCGAAGGCAAGCTCAATGCCCGCTCTCTTCATCATCACCGGCACTACGCGCGGCCTTGGTGCCGCGTTTGCGCGCCTCGCCTCAGAAGCCGCGCATCGCGTCATCGGACTTTCTCGCCGGCAAGCCGCGCACGGCGAGACACTGATCACTGACCTCGCCGACATCAGCTCATTAACCGGCCAAATCAAATCGGCACTCTCACCTGAGGCAATCAAGTCAGCGGACCGCTGCGTGCTGATCAACAGCGCCGCCGTCATTGCGCCCATCGGAGGCCACGCTGATCCGGAAGCCCTCGATTCGCACTTCAGAATCAATCTCACCGCACCGATCGTTTTGGCGCGCGCATTTGTCGAATCGCTAGCGAATGTCGATAAGCCAAAGCGCGTGATCAATCTCTCGAGCGGCGCAAGCACCACGGCTTTCCGAGGCTGGAGCGCGTACTGCGCGAGCAAGGCAGGACTCGACCACTTCGGCCGCTGTCTCGCGCTCGAGCAGCAAGACGCTGCCTATCCCGTCGACGTGCTGAGCTTCAGTCCAGGCGTTGTGGATACCGACATGCAGGCAAGCATCCGCGCCAGCGATCCTCACGATTTCCCGGACCGACCGCGTTTTATCGACCTGCACGCGAACGCGCAACTCGCCTCTGCCGAAAGCGTTGCCGCTGTCATGCTGGCTGCCGCAGTGAGCAAGCGTCGCTACGCCGGCGCGGTCTTACGCACCGGCGACCTGCCCTAGCGTCAGCGACCCTTGAACAATTCGTAGCGTCTTTGAATTTGTTGATGGTTCGACAAGCTCACCACCAACGGCATCAATTCTTCAGCCGTTCGCCCTGAGCCTGTCGAAGGGCTCACCCCGAACAGCATCAAGTCGTTAGCCGCTCACCCTGATATCCGTTCGCCCTGAGCCTGTCGAAGGGCTCGCTGGCATTGCTTCAGACGTCCCGCAGGAGAGGAAACGCGCCTAGCGCACGTAGCTAGCGCCGTTGATATCGATACACGATCCCGTCGCGCTAGCGCACGCGCCGCTGGCAAGAAACGCGCACATCGCCGCGATCTCATCGGCTTCCGCCATCCGTCCGATCGGAATCTCCGACTTCGCTGCTGCGAGTCCTGCCGCGTTGTTGGGCGCCATGCGCGTGTTGATCCATCCGGGTGCCAGCGCGTACGCCAGCACGCCGTCCTTGCCGTAGGCGCGCGCAATCGTTTTGGTCAGCGCGAGCACGCCACCTTTTGACGCCGCGTACGCCGTGTGATCGCCATCGTCGCCGCGATACCCGGCCCGACTGGCGATATTGATAATGCTGCCACCGCCCCGCGCTGCAAAATGCTTCACCGCGGCGCGGCAGCTGTCAGCGACGGCCAACAAATTGACCTGCACGGTCGTCGCCCAACCGGCGTTCCACTCGTCATCGCCGGCTGCAATCGGCGTTGCGATATAGATGCCGGCGTTATTGATGACGATGTCAATGCAACCGCCCGCGAGCTCAACGGCGTCGGCGACCAACAGGCCACCTGCACCCGCGCGCGATAGATCTCGCGACAGCACGCCAATTGCGCCCTCGCCCATCTCCGCAGCGGCGGCCTGCGCTAGCTCAGGTCGCGTATTGGCATGCAGAACCACGCGAGCGCCGCGCGCCGCGAACAGCTTGGCGCAGGCCAATCCCACACCGTGGCTGGAGCCGGTAATCAGCGCCGTCTTACCCTTCAACAAAAAATCGCTCACGTGCTCACTCCATCGAGATTAGTGATTCGCAAAGCGCCAAAACAGAGCGCCTCAATGCATTGGCTATGATGCCAATTCCAATCATCTTGCACACGCGGCACGGCGTCGCACCAATGAAGCGCATGCGTGCTCAGCAGTCGTTCTCGGCGGCCGATGTTAGTAAAGTTCGCGCCCTAGCCCGCCATCGGCCTCAATTCAAAACAACCACCTATTGATGAATCAATCTGTATTGCCTCACCTGCGCCCGCTGCGATATCCGAAGCTTTGGCAGTCGATTGGCTACGCGATGATGTTGATCGTCTTGATTAGCATGATCATGCCCACGCCGCAGCTTGAGCTGCAGGTGAACTACGCCGACAAATGGGTACACGTACTCGTGTTCGCCGCGCTCGGCGCATGGGCCGCGCAGATCTACACCCCGTCGCCCGCGCTGTGGCGAGCAGGCATCGGATTAGTTGCGTTCGGCGCTAGCACCGAGCTTATTCAAGCGCTGATTCCGTGGCGCAGCGGTGACATTCTTGATTTTCTGGCTGACTCCGTGGGCGTTGGCTTGGGCCTAGCCATCGCGCCGACCATGCTGGGGCGGAGCGTGCAGAGGTTTGAGTCTCTCGTCACGGGCTCGCTTGGGTTCAAGCATCTAGGTGTCAAGCATCTAGGTGACGACAAACCGGGCGACAAGAAGCCGGACGACGAGCGGAAAGACGAAGGAAAGCCGAGCGAAAACAAGCTGGGCGACGACAAGCTGGGCGACGACAAGTGATCTGGCCGACCCATGTGTGATCGTCCCGAAGCCCGCCGTTCGCCCTGAGCCTGTCGAAGGGTGCTTCGACTCCGCTCAGCACGAACGGGTCTCGTATCAATGCAAAGCGCTTGACGCCAAAACGTTGCCGAAGAAGCGAGATCGCACGCGCTTGACGCAAACGCTCGTTGCCCCCGCGAAGGCGGGAGCGCAGCGCCTGTGGGGAGTTCAAGTCACTGGGCTCCCGCCTTCGCGGGAGCGACGCTTTTTTGATTTCTCACGCGTCGCGCTGCCCGGGAGTTGGGCAATCACATGCGCTGCTGACGAAGCGAGATCGCACGCGCTTGACGCCAAAGCTCGTCGCCCCCGCGAAGGCGGGGGCCCAGCGCCTTGCGACTTCAAGTCACTGGGCTCCCGCCTTCGCGGGAGCGACGCTTGGTTGTTCGAATTCGCACGCGTGGCGCTCGGCTTCCGCGGACACCGTTGCTACTCCCCCAGCAACCTCAGCTCGATGTCTCCTTCATCAGTCCGTCGAAGTAAGCAATCGTCTTGGTAAGACCTTCGCGAAGCTGCACCTTCGGCTGCCAGGCGAGGCGCTCAATTGCGAGTGCGATATCGGGCTTGCGCTGCAGCGGGTCATCTTGCGGAAGCGGTTGAAACACTAGCGTTGACGACGAGTTGGTCAGCTCGATCACCTGCTCAGCTAGTTCACGAATCGTGAACTCGACTGGGTTTCCAAGATTGACCGGGCCGGAAAATCCAGCCTCGGTGTCCATGAAGCGCAGGAAGCCTTCAACAAGATCGTCGACATAGCAAAACGATCGCGTCTGACGACCTTCGCCGTAGATCGTGATCGGCTTGTTTTGCAGCGCCTGCACGATAAAGTTCGACACCACGCGACCGTCGTTTGGGTGCATGCGCGGGCCGTAGGTATTGAATATGCGCGCTACTTTTATGTCTAGACCATGCTGTCGGTGATAGTCAAAAAACAGCGTTTCCGCGCAGCGCTTGCCTTCGTCGTAGCACGAGCGAATGCCGATGGGATTGACGTTGCCCCAGTAGCCTTCCGGCTGCGGGTGAACGCTTGGGTCGCCGTAAACTTCGCTGGTCGACGCCTGGAAAATCCGACAGCGCAGGCGCTTCGCAAGCCCGAGCATGTTGATCGCGCCGTGCACCGACGTTTTCGTCGTCTGCACCGGATCGTGCTGGTAGTGCACTGGCGACGCCGGACACGCCAGATTGAAGATTTCATCCACTTCGATATACAGCGGAAACGTGACGTCATGCCGCACAAACTCAAAGCGTGGATGCCCGTGCAGATGCTCGATGTTGCGCTTGCTGCCGGTAAACAGATTGTCCGCGCACACCACTTCGTCGCCGCGCGCGAGCAAGCGATCAATCAAATGCGAGCCAAGAAATCCTGCGCCGCCGGTTACCAAGACCCGCTTGCGGCCATCGTAGTTTTTCATGCGCGATACTCCTTAGGACGACTGATCGAGCGCCCTCGACCAATGCCGTAGTAAGCCATCCCCGCCGCTTCAACTGCAGCCGGATCGTAGATATTGCGCCCGTCGAAAATCACCGGTTCGCGCAGCGCGCTACGCACGGCAGAGAAATCAGGATTCCAGTACGCCTTCCACTCGGTCACAACGATCAGCGCGTCTGCACCGGCCAGCGCGTCTTCCTGCGAGGCGCACAGCGTCAGGTCTGCACGCTCACCGAAAACGCGCTGCGCCTCTGGCATCGCTTCCGGATCATGTGCGCGCACCGAAGCACCCGCCTCCCACAGCGCCTGCAGCAGCGTGCGGCTGGAGGCCTCACGCATGTCGTCGGTGTTGGGTTTGAACGCGAGGCCCCACACGGCAAACGTTTTGCCTTTGATCTGCCCGCCGAAGTGGCGCAACACCAGCTCAGCCAGCTTGTGCTTCTGCCGCGCATTAACCGCTTCGACCGCGCTGAGAATCTGCGGCGCGTAGTCGTGCTGCCGCGCGGTGCGCTCTAGCGCCTGTACGTCTTTCGGAAAACACGAGCCACCATAGCCCGCACCCGGATAAATAAAGCTGTAGCCGATGCGCGCGTCCGATCCAATGCCGTGACGCACCATTTCGATATCAGCGCCCACGCGCTCGGCGATGTTGGCCATCTCGTTCATGAAGCTGATCTTGGTCGCCAGCATCGCGTTGGCCGCGTACTTGGTCAGCTCGGCCGAGCGCTCGTCCATCACCACGATGCGTTCGTGATTGCGATTGAACGGCGCGTACAGCCGCTTCATCGTTTCGATGGCCGCTACGCTGCGCGAACCAATCACGATGCGATCCGGACGCAGACAGTCGTTGACCGCCGCGCCTTCTTTTAGAAACTCAGGATTCGACACCACCTCAAACCCAACCGTCGAGCCACGCGCTTTGAGCGCGCTATGCACCGTCGCCCGCACCTTGTCAGCCGTACCCACGGGCACGGTCGACTTATTGACCACCACCGCCTCACGCTGCAGATGCTGCCCTACCGTGTCTGCCACCGTCAGCACGTAGCGCAGGTCAGCGCTGCCGTCTTCATCAGGCGGCGTGCCGACAGCAATAAACACGACTTCTGCCTGCGCAATTGCTGAGGCCGCATTCGTCGTGAAACTCAATCGCTTGGCCTCGTGATTGGTCTTCACCAAGCTATCGAGGCCCGGCTCATAGATCGGCAACACGCCGCGATTGAGCCCATCGACCTTGGCCCCGTCGATGTCCACACAGATGACCTGATGGCCGACATCCGCAAGGCATGCGCCAGTGACAAGCCCGACGTAGCCGGTGCCGAAAATTGTGACTTTCATTGAGCATCCAAGAACGAGTAAAAGAGTAAAAAAGCGCCGTTAGCCAAGCCGCGCCAGATGCCTACAGTATGTTGTCGCGCGGACGCGGGCTAGGCGCTCTGCAAGTTTGTAAGAATTGTCGGACATATTCGGCAAGCTAAGGCAGTGAGCCTGGAATCTAATAGCCCTTGCTTGGCGGGGTTTCCCGCAAAACCTCATGCTTGCGAAGGCGGGAGCCCGGTGAATTGAACTCCCAAAGGCGCTGGGCCCCCGCCTTCGCGGGGGCGACGAACGTTGGCGTCGCGCACATGCGAAACCGCGCAACGAAGCGTCGTTACCAACAAGATGGGAACCCGGTGACTTGAACTCCCAAAGGCGCTGGGCCCCCGCCTTCGCGGGGGCGACGAACGTTGGCGTCGCGCACATGCGAAACCGCGCAATGAAGCGTCGTTCCCGCGAAG